>NZ_JADBRA010000002.1:0-180744 GCF_014896205.1 Enterobacter cloacae complex sp. I2 | reverse complement strand
CCACAAAAATGTTTTAAATTGGTAGTGTTGATTTATTAACCTTTAATTGCCTGAAAGATAGCCTTTATTAATATTTCTAAGGCAAAAAAATTCACGCGGGTTATTGCCATAAAATAAATTTATTACCTCCTGATTTGTTGATCAATATCAGCGTAATTGCGTATTTTTATTTGATTATGTTATTGATATAAAAGCATTTAAATGGTTTTTGGAGTGGGTGTGAATTGGGCGCTCCGGCGAATTGTGAGTAACAGCACATACCCCCTGAAACATTATTGGGTAGAATCCGCTGCGTCATAGGGAAATAAACGCAGAATATGATGAATACTATTATTCTACCGAAAACACAGCACCTCGTGGTATTTCAGGAAGTCATCAAAAGTGGCTCCATAGGTTCTGCTGCAAGACAACTGGGGCTGACGCAACCTGCCGTCAGCAAAATCATCAGCGACATCGAATCCTACTTCGGGGTGGAGGTAATGGTGCGTAAAAACACCGGCGTAAAACTCACTGCCGCCGGTCAGGTGCTGCTGTCCTACGCTGAGTCGATCACCCGCGAAATGAAAAACATGGTGAGCGAAATCAACAGCCTCAGTTTTAGTACCGTCATGGACGTTTCCTTTGGCTATCCGTCGCTGATTGGCTTCACCTTCCTGTCTGAGATGATTAAAAAATTCAGGGAAGTGTTCCCGAAAGCGCGCGTCTCCATGTATGAAGCGCAGCTCTCTTCATTCCTGCCCGCCATTCGCGATGGACGGCTGGATTTTGCCATCGGCACGCTGAGCGACGGAATGTTGCTTCAGGATCTTCACGTTGAGCCACTGTTTGAATCCGAGTTTGTGCTGGTGGCGAGTAAATCACGAACGTGCACCGGCCCGACCAGACTGGCATCACTTACGCATGAGCAGTGGGTGATGCCGCAAACCGATATGGGCTACTACAACGAACTCCTGACCACCCTGCAAGACAACCACATCAGCATTGAAAACATCGTCCAGACCGATTCCGTCGTCACTATCTATAACCTTGTCCTTAATGCCGATTACCTGACGGTGATCCCCCGTGACATGATTGCGCCGTTCGGTTCGGACCAGTTTATCGTGCTGCCGGTGGAGGATGAATTACCCGTGGCGCGTTATGCCGCCGTGTGGTCGAAAAATTACAGTATTAAAAAATCGGCGTCAGTATTAGTTGAACTGGCAAAACAATATTCGTCGATGAATATCGATAAACGACGATAAAAATAATCACGCTTTAAAACACCCGGAGCGACGCTTTTTAACGCTCTGATACCCTGACTTTGCCTGAAAACAATGAATTATTATAACGAGGATATTATGCACATTACCTACGATCTCCCGGTAACCATTGAAGATATTCAGGACGCCAGAAAGCGCCTGGCGGGAAAAATTTATAAAACCGGCATGCCGCGCTCAAATTATCTCAGCGAACGCTGTAAGGGCGAGATATTTCTTAAGTTTGAAAATATGCAGCGTACCGGTTCGTTTAAAATACGCGGGGCGTTTAATAAGTTAAGTTCGCTGACGGATGCCGAAAAACGCAAAGGGGTGGTGGCCTGCTCCGCAGGTAACCACGCTCAGGGGGTGTCACTCTCCTGCGCCATGCTCGGTATCGATGGCAAAGTGGTGATGCCGATGGGCGCGCCGAAATCCAAGGTTGCCGCCACGCGCGACTATTCGGCGGAAGTGGTGCTGCACGGCGAGAACTTCAACGACACCATCGCTAAGGTGAGCGAAATCGTCGAGATGGAGGGGCGTATTTTTATTCCGCCTTATGACGATCCGAAAGTCATTGCCGGCCAGGGCACCATCGGCCTTGAAATTCTCGAAGATCTCTACGACGTGGATAACGTCATTGTCCCTATCGGCGGCGGCGGTTTAATTGCCGGTATTGCAACGGCGATTAAATCCATTAACCCGACAATCAATATTATCGGCGTGCAATCTGAAAACGTTCACGGCATGGCGGCTTCCTGGCAGGCCGGAGAAATAACCAGCCATCGCGTTACCGGCACATTAGCCGACGGTTGCGACGTGTCTCGTCCGGGGAATTTAACCTTCGAAATTGTTCGTGAACTGGTCGATGACATTGTGCTGGTCAGCGAAGATGAAATTCGCAACAGCATGATTGCGCTTATTCAGCGAAATAAAGTGGTGACGGAAGGCGCGGGCGCGCTGGCCTGCGCGGCGTTATTAAGCGGCAAACTGGACCACTATATTCAGGGCCGTAAAACCGTCTGCATTATTTCCGGCGGCAATATCGATCTCTCCCGTGTTTCCCAAATTACCGGCTTCGTTGACGCATAAAGGATGACTTATGAGCAACACTGAAAGCATTACCGTTGGCCAGACAAAAACGTCCACCTGGCGTAAATCGGATACCACCTGGACGCTGGGCCTGTTCGGGACCGCCATTGGTGCAGGCGTGCTGTTCTTCCCCATTCGCGCAGGGTTTGGCGGCCTGATCCCTATCCTGCTGATGCTGGTTCTCGCCTTCCCGATTGCATTCTACTGCCACCGCGCGCTGGCGCGCCTCTGTTTGTCCGGCAGTAACGTCTCCGGCAACATCACCGAAACGGTGGAAGAGCATTTCGGCAAAACCGGCGGGGTGGTGATCACCTTCCTCTACTTCTTCGCCATTTGCCCGCTGCTGTGGATCTACGGTGTAACCATTACCAACACCTTTATGACCTTCTGGGAAAACCAGCTCCAGCTGCCAGCCCTGAACCGCGGCGTGGTGGCGCTGTTCCTGCTGCTGCTGATGGCCTTTGTGATCTGGTTCGGGAAAGACCTGATGGTGAAGGTGATGAGCTACCTGGTGTTCCCGTTCATCGCCAGCCTGGTGCTGATTTCCCTGTCGCTGATCCCGTACTGGAACTCGGCGGTGATCGACCAGGTCAACCTGAGCGATATCGCCTTTACCGGACATGACGGCATTCTGGTCACGGTGTGGCTGGGGATCTCCATCATGGTCTTCTCCTTTAACTTCTCGCCTATCGTCTCCTCGTTCGTGGTCTCCAAGCGCGAAGAGTATGAGCCGGAGTTCGGGAAAGAATTCACCGAGCAGAAATGTTCCAAAATCATCGGTCGCGCCAGCCTGCTGATGGTGGCAGTGGTGATGTTCTTCGCCTTTAGCTGCCTGTTTACGCTCTCTCCGCAGAACATGGCGGATGCCAAAGCGCAGAACATTCCGGTGCTCTCTTACCTGGCGAACCACTTTGCCTCGATGTCGGGCAGTAAATCCACGTTCGCCACGGTGCTGGAATACGGCGCCTCCATCATCGCGCTGGTCGCTATCTTTAAATCCTTCTTCGGCCACTACCTGGGCACGCTGGAGGGGTTGAACGGCCTGATCCTCAAGTTCGGCTACAAAGGCGATAAGAAGAGCGTCTCTGTCGGCAAACTGAACACCATCAGCATGATTTTCATCATGGGCTCCACCTGGATTGTGGCCTACGCCAACCCGAACATTCTCGACCTTATTGAAGCCATGGGTGCGCCAATTATCGCCTCTCTGCTGTGCCTGCTGCCGATGTACGCGATTCGTAAAGCGCCCGCGCTGGCGAAATACAAAGGCCGGACCGAGAACATCTTCGTGACCGTGGTCGGCCTGCTGACCATTCTGAACATCGTCTACAAACTTTTTTAAGCCAAAGCTCAGGAAGAGCGGAGTAACACATGACTGAATTTCCGGTAGTACTGGTTATTAACTGCGGATCGTCCTCCGTTAAGTTTTCGGTGCTGGACGCAGCAGGCTGCGATGCCCTGCTGACGGGCATTGCGGACGGCATCAACACTGAAAAAGCCTTTATTTCCGTGAACGGGGGTGAGCCAGTCAGACTGGCTCACCAGGACTACGAAGGGGCGCTGGCCGCCATCGCCCTCGAGCTGGAGAAGCGCGACCTGATGAGCAGCGTGGCCCTGATTGGCCACCGCATCGCTCACGGCGGCGATCTCTTCAGCGAGTCGACCCTCATCACGGAAGAGGTCATTGAGCAGATCCGCCTGGTTTCCCCGCTGGCGCCGCTGCATAACTACGCCAACCTGAGCGGTGTGGAGGCCGCAGAGCGGCTGTTCCCCGGCGTGCAGCAGGTGGCGGTATTTGACACCAGCTTCCACCAGACCATGGCACCGCAGGCGTATCTGTACGGTCTGCCGTACCGCTATTTTGAAGAGCTGGGCGTTCGCCGCTACGGTTTCCACGGCACCTCTCACCGCTACGTGGCGGCGCAGGCGCACGCGCTCCTCGGGCTGTCCCCCGAGGACAGCGGCCTGGTGATCGCCCACCTCGGCAACGGGGCGTCCATCTGCGCGGTGCGTAACGGCGAGAGCGTGGACACGTCCATGGGCATGACGCCGCTGGAGGGGCTGGTGATGGGTACGCGGTGCGGCGACGTGGATTTCGGCGCAATGGCGTGGATTGCCCAGCAGACCGGCCAGTCGTTCGAGGATCTGGAGCGCGTGGTCAACAAAGAGTCCGGGTTACTCGGGATCTCCGGCATCTCCTCCGATTTACGCGCGCTGGAGAAAGCCTGGCACGAAGGCAATGAGCGGGCGCAGCTGGCGATACACACCTTTGTCCACCGCATAGCGCGGCATATCGCCGGTCACGCCGCGTCCCTGCACCGTCTGGATGGCGTGATCTTCACTGGCGGCATCGGTGAAAACTCCACGCTGATCCGCGCGCTGGTGGCGGAACACCTGAAGGTGTTTGGCATCGCGCTCGACGAGGCGAAAAACGCTCTGCCGGGCAGCGCGGGTGCGCGCGTCATCTCCACTGATACCTCCCGCGTGGCCTGCGCGGTTATCCCTACCAATGAAGAAAAAATGATCGCGCTGGACGCCCTCCGTCTTGGGAAGGTCACCCCGGCTGCGGCTTACGCCTGATAAAGCGAGAATCTGATGAAAGTAACAATCGATACGGGCGTCGCGCCCTTCAGCGACGCATGGGCCGGGTTTCGCGGTGAAGAATGGAAAAACGCCGTTAACGTCCGCGATTTTATTCAGCATAACTACACCCCTTATGAAGGCGATGAAGCTTTCCTCGCGCAGGCGACGCCTGCAACGACGGCGCTGTGGCAGAAGGTGATGGTCGGCATTCGCCAGGAGAATGCCACCCACGCTCCGGTAGATTTTGACACCAACATCGCCACCACCATCACCGCTCACGGGCCGGGTTATATTGACCAGGCGCTGGAGACGATCGTCGGCCTGCAAACCGACAAGCCGCTCAAGCGCGCCCTGCATCCGTACGGCGGGATCAACATGATCCGCAGCTCGTTCGACGCCTACGGTCGTGAGATGGATCCGCAGTTTGAATACCTGTTCACCGACCTGCGCAAAACCCACAATCAGGGCGTGTTTGACGTTTACTCCCCGGAGATGATGCGCTGCCGTAAATCTGGCGTGCTGACCGGTCTGCCGGACGGCTACGGGCGCGGTCGCATTATCGGCGACTACCGCCGCGTGGCGCTGTACGGCATCAGCTTTCTGGTGCGCGAGCGTGAACTCCAGTTCGCCGATCTTCAGGGAAAACTGGAGCGCGGAGAAGATCTGGAGGCAACGATCCGCCTGCGCGAAGAGCTGGCGGAGCATAAGCGTGCGTTGCTCCAGATCCAGCAGATGGCGGCGAACTATGGCTTTGATATTTCACGTCCGGCGATGAACGCACAGGAAGCGGTGCAGTGGGTCTACTTTGCTTACCTTGCCGCAGTGAAATCCCAGAACGGCGGGGCGATGTCGCTGGGGCGCACGTCCTCGTTCCTTGATATCTACATTGAGCGCGACATGCAGGCAGGAAGGCTGAACGAGATGCAGGCCCAGGAGCTGATCGACCATTTCATCATGAAGATCCGCATGGTGCGCTTCCTGCGCACGCCGGAGTTCGACACGCTCTTCTCCGGCGATCCGATCTGGGCCACGGAAGTGATCGGCGGCATGGGGCTGGATGGCCGCACGCTGGTGACCAAAAACAGCTTCCGCTACCTGCATACCCTGCACACCATGGGGCCTGCGCCGGAGCCAAACCTGACGATCCTCTGGTCCGAACAGCTGCCGATCGCCTTCAAAAAATACGCCGCGCAGGTGTCGATCGTCACCTCCTCGCTGCAATATGAGAACGACGATCTGATGCGCGCCGACTTCGACAGCGACGACTATGCCATTGCCTGCTGCGTCAGTCCGATGGTGATCGGCAAGCAGATGCAGTTCTTCGGCGCCCGCGCCAACCTGGCGAAAACGCTGCTGTACGCGATTAACGGCGGGGTGGATGAGAAGCTGAAGATCCAGGTCGGCCCGAAAACCGAGCCGCTGCTGGATGAGGTGCTGGATTACGACACCGTGATGGCGAGCCTCGACCACTTTATGGACTGGCTGGCGGTGCAGTACATCAGCGCGCTGAATCTCATTCACTATATGCATGATAAATACAGCTACGAAGCCTCGCTGATGGCGCTGCACGATCGGGACGTCTATCGCACCATGGCCTGCGGCATCGCCGGGCTGTCGGTGGCGGCGGATTCCCTGTCGGCGATTAAATACGCCACGGTGAAACCGGTGCGCGACCACACCGGCCTGGCGGTCGATTTCGTGATTGAAGGCGACTATCCGCAGTACGGCAATAATGACGATCGCGTGGACAGCATCGCCTGCGACCTGGTGGAGCGCTTTATGAAGAAGATCCAGGCGCTGCCGACGTATCGCAACGCGGTGCCGACGCAGTCGATCCTGACTATCACCTCCAACGTGGTCTACGGCCAGAAAACGGGCAACACGCCGGACGGACGACGCGGCGGTACGCCGTTTGCACCTGGCGCCAACCCGATGCACGGTCGCGACAGGAAAGGGGCGGTGGCGTCGTTAACCTCGGTTGCCAAGCTGCCGTTCACCTATGCGAAGGACGGGATCTCCTACACCTTCTCCATCGTGCCGCAGGCGCTGGGCAAGGATGAACTGGTGCGCAAAACCAACCTTGTGGGGCTGCTGGATGGGTATTTCCATCACGAAGCGTCTATCGAAGGCGGGCAGCACCTGAACGTTAACGTCATGAACCGGGAGATGCTGCTGGATGCCATTGCCCATCCGGAGAACTACCCGAACCTGACCATCCGCGTTTCAGGATATGCGGTGCGGTTTAACGCCCTGACGCGCGAGCAGCAGCAGGACGTGATTTCGCGGACGTTTACGCAGGCGATGTGACGCAGGCCAAATAATCCGCCCCCTTCAGATAAGGGGGCTTTTTTGTCTGCTGAAAATCATGTAGATGCTCGTTCATTCCATGCATCAGAAAACTGAATATTGCCGTCGCAGTAAGTCCAAATTGCTTTTTCGTATCTCAACTGAATGGATTCAAGATGGCCCGTACCGGGACAGTTACGTGTATCGTTAACAATAGGGGAGATTGATACGACCTTTACACCTTCCAGTTCAGTTCTGAAGTATTCAACTTCCCTTCCCGCATCGTTAATTCGATAATATCTTATCTCAACTTTTTTTAGGTTTTGCCCTGTAGCCACAGCCTTATAAAGATACGGAGATGAACTATCTATCTCCTTCTCGAACAAGAAAGGGGCATGTTTGCGCGTTCCGGTTAATCTCCCGGAAAGAGGATCTGTTGGAATACTTAAATTATGGGTTAACCCTCTAATTTCAACACTCCCTTCCCGATCCTGTACATCACTTGAACCCTTAATAAGTGAGCCGCCATCGTCAAAAAACCAAATATGAACCGGTACAGCCATAAATCATGCTCCTTTCGAAAATCAGTGGTGGATCCATGTGCCTGCTTTTACCGCCTCAGCAAACATTCTTACGGTTAATGGTTTTGATATTTGTTTAACGGGTTCTTGCGTAAACCATTTTCTGAAAAACCAGGTTTGAGTCCATGGGAAATAGTTTTGCGTGGGCACATTGATAAGATAGTTTTTCTCAAATATCTCAATGGCATAAACGATATCATCCAGATCGGTGTAATCCTGTAGAACATCGTCTAACTCGAGCGGGATCCTCTTGCCCGTAAATGTTCCCTGTTCTGGTAAATTTTCCCTGAAGAACTTCAAAACATCATTTTCACTATTCATATTCACCAAATCCGATCTTTAGGGTGAGCAATCGTATTATATCGTGAGAGTGTTTTGTAACTTATCGTTGCAAGATCAGCAGCAAGTATGGTTATCCCCAATGCAGGGATCCATCGACCAATGAATGCACCTAAGTTTTTGGTATACATTGGTTTTCGGTATTTAAAGCTTGCGAGTGTAATCGTAGGTAATCGGTGTGGTAGCTGTACATTCAGAAGATCCCGAAGATACTTAGAAGCTACGGAAGTACCTATAGTAGCCGTTTCTGGCTTTGTTCTGGTCTCAAGTATAGGTAAACCAAGGATCATAGTAGCCATCATTACTGCATCTTTTAATCCACCGAACTGTTCATCGGTAGTGTCAAGGAAAATCCAAAAAAATAACTCAGACGCCGAGATATTACATATACCTTTATAGAAGTATGTTCCATTGAGCTCTTCAACGGTATCCATATCATAGCCATAATAATAGAGTGGTTTCAGTGATGCTATCGTATAAAAATTTGCAGGCTGAAAGTAGAACAATCATCTTTATAAATTCCTAAAAAAGATCCATTTCCTAAACATAGTGATTCTGTGAAATGCGTCACTTTTAGAATTTTTTACCAACTATCATTAAAAATGAGGCGCTTTTTTCTCTAAATTCAGGAAGGCCGCATAAAGATTGTGACTTTTTTCTCCCGCGCTACGGATATGATCTTCCCATACCAATAACACACACCTGCACTCTCTGACTCGCAATCGCTGGCGATCGGAACCACATAAAAACAATTACTTACCCTACAAAATAAGCGAGTGCCCAATGAATATGGCAACAAACAGCAGTGTGATTGTGAGTGATTCCCCTGCGGCAAGGCGGGCGGGAATGAGCGAAAGCGAATGGCGAGAGGCGATCAAATTCGACAGCACCGATACGGGCTGGGTCATCATGAGTATCGGGATGGCTATCGGCGCGGGTATCGTTTTTCTTCCGGTACAGGTTGGATTAATAGGGCTGTGGGTCTTTTTGCTCTCGTCGATAATTGGCTATCCGGCCATGTACCTCTTCCAGCGATTATTTATTAATACGCTGGCGGAATCCCCGGAATGTAAAGACTACCCGAGCGTGATTAGCGGTTATTTAGGTAAAAACTGGGGCATCTTATTGGGTGCACTTTATTTCGTGATGCTGGTCATCTGGATGTTTGTTTATTCCACGGCTATCACCAACGACAGCGCATCTTATTTGCACACCTTCGGCGTCACCGAGGGGTTGCTGTCGGAAAATCCCTTCTACGGATTATTCCTGATCTGCATTCTGGTCGCCATTTCGTCGCGCGGTGAAAAGCTGCTGTTTAAAGTCTCCAGCCTGATGGTGCTGACCAAATTATTTGTGGTGGCGGCGCTGGGGCTTTCGATGATCGGCCTCTGGCATTTAGCCAACGTCGGTATGCTGCCGCCGATGGGGCTGCTGATTAAAAACGCCATAATTACGCTGCCTTTCACCTTAACCTCCATTCTGTTTATCCAGACGTTAAGCCCGATGGTGATTTCCTATCGTTCGCGGGAAAAATCCGTTGAGGTGGCGCGTCATAAGGCGCTGCGGGCGATGAATATCGCCTTTGGCATACTGTTTGTGACGGTCTTTTTCTATGCCGTCTCTTTCACCCTGGCGATGGGGCACGACGAGGCGGTAAAAGCCTACGAGCAGAATATTTCCGCCCTGGCAATCGCGGCGCAGTTTATCAGCGGCGACGGCGCGGGCTGGGTCAAAATCGTCAGCGTGGTTCTCAATATCTTTGCCGTCATGACTGCCTTCTTCGGCGTCTACCTGGGCTTTCGTGAAGCGACGCAGGGCATCGTGATGAATATCCTGCGCCGCAAAATGCCGGCTGAACGTATTAATGAAAGCACCGTCCAGCGCGGGATCATGCTGTTCGCTATCCTGCTGGCCTGGAGCGCGATTGTGTTAAACGCGCCGGTGCTGAGCTTCACCTCCATCTGTAGCCCTATTTTCGGGATGGTGGGCTGCTTAATTCCGGCGTGGCTGGTCTACAAAGTGCCCGCCCTTCATAAATATAAAGGCGTGTCGCTGGTGATTATTGTAATTACCGGGCTGCTGCTTTGTGTTTCTCCTTTCCTCGCCTTCTCATGAGGTTAAATAAGGTCGTAACGATGTCTGAGCAAATTAATCCTTTATGGAACCATTTTATTCGCGCCGTGCAGGAGGAGGTAAAGCCTGCGCTGGGGTGTACCGAACCCGTCTCACTGGCGCTGGCCTGTGCGATGGCTGCCGGAGAGCTTTCCGGTGAGGTGACGCGTATTGAGGCGTGGGTATCGCCAAACCTGATGAAAAACGGGCTAGGCGTAACGGTGCCCGGCACCGGCATGGTCGGTTTACCCATCGCGGCGGCGCTGGGCGCGACGGGCGGTAATGCCCACGCCGGGCTGGAGGTGTTGAAAGACGCTTCTGCCGAGGCGCTAACGCGCGCCAAAGCCATGCTCAAAGCAGGCCTGGTGCAGGTGAAATTGCAGGAGCCGTGCGATGAGATCCTTTATTCACGTGCCTGCGTGTACGCTGGAGATTCCTCGGCGATGGTGACTATCGCCGGCGGGCATACCCGCGTGGTGGAGGTGGTTTGTCAGGGCGAAACGCGCTTCAGGTTTGACGATCGGCAGACCGAGGTAAGTAACGATCCGCTGGCGGTACTGTCAAACACCACGCTCTCGCAGATCCTGGAGTTTGTGGAGCAGGTGCCGTTCGAGGCGATCCGCTTTATCCTGGAAGCAGGGCAATTGAACGATGCGCTCTCTCGTGAAGGGCTCAATGGGAAGTGGGGGTTGCACGTTGGCGCGACGCTCAATAAACAGCGCGCACGCGGATGGATGGGGCAGGATCTGGGTTCAGACATCGTTATCCGCACCAGCGCGGCTTCGGATGCTCGCATGGGCGGCGCGACGCTGCCGGCGATGAGCAACTCGGGCTCCGGGAATCAGGGGATTACGGCTACCATGCCGGTGGTGGTTGTGGCTGAGCACGTTCAGGCCGATGACGAACGGCTGGCGCGGGCGCTGATGCTCTCGCATCTGTCGGCTATCTACATCCATTACCAGCTTCCGCGTTTGTCCGCGCTGTGTGCGGCGACGACGGCGGCGATGGGCGCTGCGGCGGGAATGGCGTGGCTAATGGGCGGTTCTTACCAGACCATTTCCATGGCCATCGGCAGTATGATCGGTGATGTCAGCGGGATGATCTGCGACGGGGCGTCTAACAGCTGCGCCATGAAGGTCTCGACCAGCGTCACCAGCGCCTGGAAAGCCGTGATGATGGCGCTGGATGATACAGCCGTGACGGGTAACGAGGGGATTGTGGCCCACGACGTGGAACAGTCTATCTCTAACCTGTGCGCGCTGGCGTGTCGCTCAATGCAGGCAACGGACCGGCAGATTATTGAGATTATGGCGAGTAAGGTGTAAAAATTTCCCCTCTCCCCATTGGGGAGAGGGCTATGGTGAGGTTTTTTTTAAACCGGCAAATCAATCAGCAGCGCGCGCAGCGGCGTATCTGCCACCAGGGTGATATTCGCTTCATCACGAATAAACGCCCCGTCACCGCAGGTGAGTGCTTCTTTCTCTTCCGTATGCGTTACCGCATGTACCGTGCCGTGAATGGACTGTAAATAGGCGCGCGGGCCATGAAGCTGGAAGCTCACCTGTTCACCTTTTTTCAGTTCAATATGGTGCAGCCATACCTGCTGGCGTAACTGCAAGCTGCCTTTGCTGCCGTCTGGCGAGGCAATCAGCTGCTGTTTATCGCCCTTCAGGTCGATCTTTTGCACCAGGGGATTTTCCCGCTCCGGACAGGCATCCAGCCACAGCTGCATGCGGGTCAGCGTTTTGTCTTTGCTGAGGTTATGCTCGCTATAGCTAATACCGGGCTGCGTAGAAATTAACAGCGCCTCGCCAGCTTTTGCCTGGACATGATTGCCCTCGCTATCGCGGTATTCTGCCTCGCCTTCCAGGATCAGGTTCAGGATATCGACTTTCGGATACGCGCGCGGCTGGAAGGACGCGCCCGGAGCGAGCACCTCCTGATTCAGTACGCGCAGTGAAGCGTAACCAAGGAGTTTAGGGTCAAAGTAGTGTCCAAAGGAAAAGGTGTAGCGGGCCTGCAACCAACCGAAATCGGCTTGTCCGCACTGTTTCGCTGTTCTTGTCGTAATCATAAACTTGACCTCTCTTTACACTAAATCAATGGTAAAGGTATGGACGCTGCATTGTTAGCCAGATATTCTGCCCGGTATGTTCAAATTTCCTGAATGAGAACGAGATGGCTAAAGAGAGAGCATTGACGCTTGAGGCGCTTCGCGTCATGGACGCGATTGACAGGCGTGGCAGTTTTGCCGCCGCGGCAGATGAACTGGGGCGCGTTCCGTCTGCGCTGAGCTATACCATGCAAAAGCTGGAGGAGGAGCTGGATGTTGTGCTCTTCGATCGCTCCGGTCATCGAACAAAATTCACCAACGTTGGGCGTATGCTGCTGGAACGCGGCCGCGTGCTGCTGGAAGCGGCGGATAAGCTGACGACGGACGCCGAGGCGCTGGCCCGCGGCTGGGAAACCCATCTGACGCTAGTGACCGAAGCGCTGGTGCCCACCGAGGCGCTGTTCCCGCTGGTGGACCGCCTGGCCGCAAAAGCCAATACCCAGCTGTCGATCATCACCGAGGTGCTGGCCGGGGCGTGGGAGCGGCTGGAGACGGGCAGGGCGGATATCGTCATTGCGCCGGACATGCATTTCCGCTCATCGTCAGAAATCAACTCGCGCAAACTTTACAGCGTGATGAACGTCTACGTCGCCGCGCCGGATCACCCGATTCACCAGGAGCCGGAGCCGCTCTCTGAAGTGACGCGCGTGAAGTACCGCGGCGTGGCGGTGGCGGATACCGCGCGCGAGCGTCCGGTTCTGACGGTTCAGCTGCTGGATAAACAGCCGCGTCTAACGGTCACGTCGCTGGAAGATAAGCGCCAGGCGCTGCTCGCCGGGCTGGGCGTGGCGACCATGCCGTATCCGTTCGTCGAAAAGGATATTGCTGAGGGGCGGCTGCGCGTGGTCAGCCCGGAATACACCAGCGAAGTGGACATTATTATGGCGTGGCGCCGTGACAGCATGGGCGAAGCCAAATCGTGGTGTTTACGAGAAATACCCAAGCTCTTTGCGCATCACAACAAATAAGCGTGCAGGCCCGGTAAGCGTAAGCGCCACCGGGCAGAATTTACGCGCTTGTCTTAGGATCCGGACCAAAGCGGTTTTCGCCCGGATTGCCCTGCTTGCAGAAGAAAAAAAGCAAAATCAGCCAGCCAATCAGGGGAATAATAGACAATAATAACCACCATGCAGTTCGGCCGGTATCGTGCAGTCGTCGAGAAGCCAGCGCAATAGCCGGAATCAAGACAAGAAGCTGATATATGCCCTGAATATCAAAGTGCAAATCCAATATGATATGCAGAAGTGCTAAAAGTAATGTAATAAGGAAACTGACCAGGGAGAACATCCAATATTCCCTACGACATGCGCGACCACGAAAAACAAAATACTTTTTTAATACTTTTAAGTACCAACCCATGAATTCAATCCTTTCCTTTTGTATTAAATGCTTCTTCATTGAGCGGAAAAGATCATAGGTTAGCGCTACTGTAGGGTAAAGCGCGGTAACGCTATTTCAGAATAGCGAACACTTTTAAGGATCCTCTTATCCTCAACGTCACTGCGCAAGCATGATTAATCTCGTTTAGGATCCGGACCAAAGCGGTTTTCGCCCGGCGTTCCGCTCTGACAGTTGAAAATCAAAATCACGATCCAGCCGATAAGCGGGATCAACAGCAACAGCAGCCACCACGCCGAACGATCGGTGTCGTGGAGACGACGAAACAGCACGGCCCATGAAGGCAGCAGAACTAACACACCATAAATGGTGGTGAGTATGCCTTCACCCCCCTCTCGCTCCCAGCCGAGGATTTTGTCCACAATGCCCAGCACCATAATCAGGACGAAGTTCACCAGAACGAACATCCAGTACTCTTTGCGGCGGGCGCGGCCACCAAATCCAACGTAGTTGCGCAGTACTTTTAAATACCAGTCCATTTTCCTTGCCTCTTAATCAGTCAATCACTTGTTTTCTAATCGATCGAGGTAAGGATAGATGTATGCTGTGAATTAAAAAAGGGAATCAATTGATTCCCTAAATAATTATCCGAAACGCACGTCGCGCCCGTGCGGTTCATCCAGATCCTGCCACGGGCCAATGGAGATGATGCCCGTTGGGTTGATGGTCTTATGGCTGCGGAAATAGTGGGTGCGAATATGGTCAAAATCGACCGTCTCCGCAATCCCGGGCATCTGATAGATGTCGCGCAGGAAACCGTGCAGGTTCAGATAGTCGCTGATGCGATGCTTGTCGCACTTGAAGTGGGTGACGTAAACCGGATCAAAGCGGATCAGCGTCGTCCACAGGCGGATGTCCGCTTCGGTCAGACGATCGCCGGTTAAATAACGATGCTGGCCGAGGATCTGCTCCAGACGCTCCAGGGATTCAAAGACTTTTCCGACCGCTTCGTCGTAGGCTTCCTGGCTGGTGGCGAAACCGGCCTTATAGACGCCGTTGTTCACGTTGTCGTAGATCCAGCCGTTCAGCTCGTCAATTTTCTCGCGCAGCTCCGCCGGATAATAATCCCCGGCGCGGGCGCCGTGCGCGTCAAACGCGGTATTGAACATGCGAATGATTTCAGCGGATTCATTGCTGACGATCGTCTGGTTTTTCTTGTCCCACAGCACCGGTACGGTTACGCGTCCGGTGTAGTGCGGATCGGCGCGCAGATAGAGCTGATACAGGAAATCGTGGTGATAAAGTTCATCACCCGTCGCGGCAGGGAAATCGCTGTCAAAGGTCCAGCCGTTTTCCAGCATCAGCGGGTTCACCACCGAAACCGGAATTAACGATTCCAGGCCTTTAAGCTTGCGCACAATCAGCGTGCGGTGCGCCCACGGGCAGGCGAGAGAAACGTACAGATGATAACGATCTTTCTCCGCCGCGAAGCCCCCTTCGCCGCTCGGGCCGGGTGCGCCGTCGGCGGTCAGCCAGTTACGGAAGGCCGAAACAGAGCGCTTAAAGCGTCCGCCGGTGGATTTGGTGTCATACCAGACATCCTGCCAGACGCCGTCTACGAGTTGTCCCATTTTTTACTCCTCCGTCAGATAGCAAAAGCGAGGAGATGTCTCCTCGCTTTGAATTTAATCAGTATAGCGTGCTTACCACTTCTTATTCAGAAGACGGTCGATGCTGTAAGCGCCAGGGCCCGTGATGGCCAGCAGCAGATAGCCGCCTGCAATGGTCAGGTTTTTCATGAACATCAGGGAGTTCACGCCTTCGGCAAAGTTGCTGTGGAACAGGAACGCCGTCAGCAGGGTGAAGCCTGCGGTGAACAGCGCCGTGGTGCGGGTCAGGAAACCGAACAACACCGCCAGGCCGCCGCCGAACTCAAGCAGGATAGTCAGTGGCAGCAGGAACCCCGGCACGCCCATCGCTTCCATATACTGCTGGGTACCCGCATAACCGGTGATTTTGCCCCAGCCCGCGGTGATGAACAGAATTGGCATCAGAATACGCGCTACCAGTACACCAACATCTTCTAATTTTTTCATTTTACTCTCCAGGAAACCACATCAGCGGCTAAACGTTATTTGCTTGCAAAATCGGGTAGATACCGCGTCTTTGCTGTCGATGGAGAGGAGTGTAAACGGGGCGGGTGGCAATTGTTAGCAAGGAAAACTGTCAATCTTTTTCAAAGATATTGAGTAAGGGAGCATGAAGAGATGTTGCCGGGTGACGGCTACGCCTTACCCGGTCTACTTTTTACCGTAGGCCGGGTAAGCGCAGCGCCACCCGGGGAGAAGGCTAGCGCAGCTGCTGCTGACGCAGCGTAGTTTTCACCAGACGCCAGGCGCTCCAGGCACCAAAGCCGCGGCGTGCCCAGCGGATCAGCATATTAGGATGCCGAACCGACCAGACCGCCATTACGCTGCTGCCGACCAGCGCCCATGAGCGCAGGCTCAGAACAGTGTTCCAGCCCCGGTCAAACCGATGCGTGGCTTCAACCCAGTCGCGTCGGCTGGCGGACAGATCCAACCGCTGCTGTTGGATCTGGCTCAGCAGATACGCTTTACGCTTCTGACGTTCGGCTTTGTCGCTCACGACTTATCATCCTCCAGCAGGGCGCGGTCGTTGGCCAGCTCCTGACGCGTGTGGCGCAGGAAGGTCGAGGTGCGCGCTTTATGCAGGGTCCAGATACCGCCTATCAGCGCTGCAACCAGCAGAACCACGGTTGTGGCAATCATTGCGTTCAGACGATACTGTGGATCGATAGCCCAGATGATTAACACCATCAGGCTCATCAGGCCAAACGCGGCAAAGAGCATCGTAAGCCCGAGCATGAGCAGCATCTGGAAGAGGTTGGCTTTCTCCTCTTCCAGCTCCACTACCGCAAGCCGGACGCGCGTTTCGGCAATCCCGACCAGCGTCGTAAGAATACGCTGGCCGATGCCGAGGACGTTTTTAGCAGGCCCTTGTGCGTGACGTGGATCTTCCATAATCAACGACGCGTCAGCAGGACACCCAGCACCACACCCACTGCGGCGCCAATACCTACACCCGTCCATGGATTATCACGTACATATTCGTCTGCGCGCGCAGCCGCTTCGCGGGTCTGTTTCGCCAGCGCGTCGCCGGTTTCACCCAGACGGTAACGGCTCTCTTTCAGCGCCTGCTCCGCTTTGCTGCGCAGTTTGCTCACTTCTTCTTTCGATTTATCGGCAGAAGAGTTCAACACCTCTTCCAGGGTGTCCGCCAGGGATTTCAGTTCAGCGCGCAGATTTTCTGAAGTTGTATCTTTTGACATGATTCTCTCCTGTTGAGATTTCCGTTAACTCAATAATCGCGAGCTTCCAGCGCTTTCAGTTCGTCCTGCGCCTCTTGCAACTTCCTCTCGCGCTTGGCAATTTTTTCCGCATCACCTTTCTCTTTCGCTTCTTGCAGGTCTTGACGGCGCTCGGCTATCTCGTCCTTCTGTTCAGCGATTTTTTCCTGATGATCGGCACGCAGCTTGCTGTCCGTACAATTATCTTTCACTTCGCTCAACGCCTTTTTCAGACCGTCGATCCGGTGCTGATTGTTATGCTTCTCGGCATAACTGATTTCGCGTTGGATATCCTTTTCTTTCTCCTGACAAAGAGACATCGCGAAGGAAGCTGTGCTTAAAGAAAAAAGGGCCAGAGCAAGGGTGATGCGGTATTTCATTATAGAAACCTTCCATTGTGTTACGGCGTAAGCCGTGTTCCAGAACTTTGCGGAGAACATCTGAGGGGTGCTCCGCGTACTTAAGCATAGTAAGTAAACGGGAGTTTCACCAAAGTAGGTGAAAATATTCGGAATATTAGTCGTTAACCAAACCGATGCGACGTGTCGCGTAGCCGTGACATCCAGGAGGCGACGTGGCTGTCATCGTCCTGTTGCGCGATGATGTAACCCTGCGGCAGCGTTCGGTCCAGCACCGCTTTCGCCGCGGCGCTTTGCGCACTGGAGTCAAATTTTATCAGCAGGACATCGTCTTGCGGCGTGATGCTCTTAAAGCGGATCCCGTTTGCGTCCAGATGATGCCAGATGGAAAAACCATCCGGCACGCTGGTTCCTTGATTCACAGGACGGATAGCCAGCGTCGATTCCTGATGCTGTAGCGCAGACCACAGCAGAATGAGGGCGCTGAACATCATCAGCGCAACGATGGCGTAAGAGAAACGACGCAGGGCGAGCGGGGAGATAACCATCGTTAACCCCTGGCTCCGTATTTCTTCTTCCACAGTACAACCAGTGAACCGACCAGGCCAAACACCAGCAGAACGACCGGCAGCAGCATCAGGCAAGACATCAGCTGGTCTTCATACTTCATAAAGACCGGCGTTTTCCCGAGCGCGTAGCCGAGCGTGGTCAGGATCAGAACCCACAGCAAGCCGCTCATCCAGTTAAAGAACTGGAAGCGCGCGCTGCTGAGGCCAGACAGGCCCGCGATGGTGGGCAGCAGGGTGCGCACAAAGGCGATAAAGCGGCCGATCAGCAAGGCGGAAAGCCCGTGCTTATGGAACAGGTGGTGGGCTCGCTGGTGGTAATGTGCCGGAAGATGTGAAAGCCAGTTCTGGACGATCCGCGTGTTGCCCAGCCATCGCCCCTGAATATAACTCACCCAGCAACCCAGGCTGGCGGCAATGGTCAAAAGCAAGACCGTTTGCGGGAAAGCCATCGCCCCTTTTGCACAGAGCACCCCAACCAGCACCAGCAGGCTGTCGCCCGGTAAAAAGGCGGCAGGCAGCAGGCCGTTCTCAAGGAACAGGATCATAAATAACACAAAGTAGAGCATGCCAATCATGGATGGGTTGGCCAGCGTTTCGAAATCCTGAGCCCAGAGGGCATTCAGTAGTTGGGTCAAAAGTTCCATTCAGTGTTCCTGGAAATCGGTTAACGTCACGCCTGTCATTCGGGAAAACAGCACGGCGACATTGTTATGATTTCATTATGGTCGCTCGCGGACACATTGAGGTGTGGCCAACACTGTTCCCTGTTAATTGGCTGGTTAGCAAGCACTAACTTACAAAATAACGAAGTGAATCCAATTGTAACAAAGCCCGACGTTCTGCGTCACAGAATTTGAGGGGAAACACGATTTTGGCGTAAGCCACGGAGGGGAGCGAGAGATTTTACAAAGGCTGACACTATAGAGGTTTTCTTACCCTGTCTGGCCGGAAGGCGCGGCGGTGCGCCTGCCGGCAGAACGAAGGCTTATTTTGCGAGATTGGTCGCAGTATCGAGGTGAACCACCGGATTATCGGCAAAAAGATAGCGGTCAGCGTTAAATTCGAAGTCATCGCTGGTTTCATTAAACAGCATCTGTTTGGTGTTCTCCAGATGCTGCCACATCGCCAGTTTTGCCGCATGCGGATCCTTACGAATCAGCGCCTTGAGGATCTGGTCGTGGTCGTCACACCAGTTGTCTACCGTGCGGGAATCAATGTGATCGTGCAATTTCTTCCAGTACGGGTTGTGAACGCGCTGAGTCCACATTTTTTCAACGATTGCCGCCAGCGCCGTGTTTTGAGTCGCAAGGGCAACCTGGACGTGGAATTGCAGGTCCCATTCGGAATCGCGGAAGCATTTTTCTTTACGCGCGTGGTCCTGAATTTCCATCAGCTTCATGATGTCTTGCTTGGTCACCTGCGTCGCCGCAAATTCCGCAATGTTGCTCTCAATCAGCTGGCGAGCCTGGAGAAGCTCAAAGGGGCCGTAGCTGGCAAATTCCAGGCTTTCGTCCGGGGCGGGGGAGTGTTTGGCCTGGTTGGAAATAACGTGAATGCCGGAACCTTTGCGAACCTCAACGTAGCCTTCCACTTCCAGCATGATGATGGCTTCGCGCACCACGGTGCGGCTGACGCTTTTTTCATCCGCAATGAAACGCTCGGCGGGCAGTTTATCACCGACAAGATAGACACCTTGCTCGATGCGATCTTTCAGCTCGGCGGCAAGTTGTTGATATAAACGACGTGATTCGGTGATTTCCATATGCGCTCCAGGCTGGGTACGGCGATTGATTTGTTATACCACTTTTGCGTGCCAGTCTCCAGATTTCGCCATTAAAAAAGCCGCTACTCAGCGGCCTTTAAATGCCCGGCGGCGCTTCGCTTGCACGGGCCTACGGGTTTTGTAGGCCGGGTAAGCGTAGCGTCACCCGGCACAACAACGCTAACTCTGCGTCGCCGGTCCCCCAAGGGACTCTTTCGCCAGCTCGTCGGCGGATTTGCTTTTCAGCACCGTCCAGATAACCACCGCACCCAGCAGGTCGAAGATAGCCAGTACCGCGAACAGCGGGCTGAAGCCGATGGTATCCGCCAGCGCGCCGACCACCAGGGCAAACATCGTGCTCGCTGTCCAGGCGGCCATACCGGTCAGGCCGTTGGCGGTGGCCACTTCGTTACGGCCAAACACGTCGGAAGAGAGCGTAATCAGCGCGCCAGACAGGGACTGGTGAGCAAAGCCCCCGATACACAGCAGCGCGATAGCCACGTAAGGGCTGGTGAACAGGCCGATCATACCCGGGCCGATCATCAGCAGTGCGCCCATGGTCACCACCATCTTACGGGAGACAATCAGGTTCACGCCAAACCAGCGCTGGAACAGCGGTGGCAGGTAGCCGCCGACGATACAGCCCAGGTCAGCAAACAGCATTGGCATCCAGGCGAACATCGCGATCTCTTTCAGGTTAAAGCCGTAAACTTTAAACATGAACAGCGGGATCCAGGCGTTGAACGTACCCCAGGCCGGCTCTGCCAGGAAACGTGGCAGGGCGATACCCCAGAACTGACGGGTGCCCAGGATCTGCCAGACAGACATCTTTTTGCCGTTATCGGTCTGATGCTGAGATTCCTGGCCGTTAATAATGTAGTCACGTTCTTCGGTAGACAGCTTTTTCTGGTCGCGCGGGTGCTTGTAGAAGATCAGCCACGCCATGGCCCAGGCGAAGCTCAGCACCCCGGAGATGATGAACGCCATCTGCCAGCTGTGCATCACGATAGCCCACACCACGAGCGGCGGCGCAATCATCGCCCCGATGGATGAACCCACGTTGAAGTAACCCACCGCGATGGAACGCTCTTTTGCCGGGAACCACTCAGAGCTGGCTTTCAGACCTGCGGGGATCATCGCCGCTTCGGCGGCACCTACCGCGCCACGCGCCAGCGCCAGACCGCCCCAGCTGCCTGCCAGTGCGGTCGCGCCGCAGAACACGGCCCAGGCAACGGCGAAGAAGGCGTAACCAATTTTTGTACCCAGAATATCAAGAACATAACCTGCAACAGGCTGCATTACGGTGTAAGCGGCAGAATAGGCCGCAATGATGTAAGAGTATTGCTGCGTGGAGATGTGCAACTCTTCCATCAACGTTGGCGCCGCTGCTGCCACGGTGTTACGTGTCAGGTAGCCCAGCACGGTGCCGAGCGTCACCAGTGCAATCATGTACCAACGTAACCCTTTAATTTTACGCATGTAAAACCTCATCGTTATGTTATTTCCGTGTCGGGACACGGCAACAACTCAACCGTTGCCGGGAGCTGTTCTGTAACGGGAGGGGCGTAACCGGGAACCTGTCCCGGAACGGCCCGAACCTTGCCATAAATAATCGTGCTAAGTCGGCTTCCGTACCGTTAAATCCGATGTATCAAACACCGGTAATGCATTCCGTCGGCTTATAGTTTGCGACGGCGAAAAGATAACTTGTCATACAACTTTAAAAGGTGAGTGACATCACAAAAGTGTGAATCTTTGTGTGGTCATTAAGCGACGCGCGCAAAGCCAGATATGGCGCGGCTTGCAGGAGGGTTTACCCCTTTGAGGGTAATTTATTTGTCGACGTTTATTGATCTAACTCACGAAAAAAACGTCGGACTCTGGAAATTGGTGTGATAACTTTGCAGCATCTGAACATAAGCTTTCTGACGCTCCCGTAATGAGGAAGACGATAATGACGCCGTTTATGACCGAAGATTTTCTGTTAGATACCGAATTTGCTCGCCGCCTGTACCACGACTACGCGAAAGACCAGCCGATTTTCGACTACCACTGCCACTTACCGCCGCAGCAGGTTGCCGAAAATTACCGTTTCAAAAACCTGTATGATATCTGGCTGAAGGGTGACCACTATAAATGGCGCGCAATGCGCACCAACGGCGTGGCCGAGCGCCTGTGTACCGGTGACGCCACCGATCGCGAGAAGTTCGACGCCTGGGCCGCTACCGTGCCGCACACCATCGGGAACCCGCTTTACCACTGGACGCACCTCGAACTGCGTCGTCCGTTTGGTATCACTGGTAAGCTGTTGTCTCCCGCCACTGCGGATGAAATCTGGGACCAGTGCAACGAACTGCTGGCGCAGGATAGCTTCTCGGCGCGCGGCATCATGAAGCAGATGAACGTGAAAATGGTGGGCACCACCGACGATCCGATCGACTCCCTGGAGCACCACGCGGTTGTCGCGAAGGACAGCACGTTTGACATCAAGGTGCTGCCAAGCTGGCGCCCGGATAAAGCCTTCAACATCGAGCTGGCAACCTTTAACGACTACATGGCGAAACTGGCGGAAGTGTCTGATACCGACATCCGCCGTTTTGCCGATCTGCAATCTGCGCTGACCAAACGTCTGGATCACTTCGCCGCACACGGCTGTAAAGTGTCTGACCACGCGCTGGACGTGGTGCTGTTCGCGGAATCCAACGAAGCCGAACTGGACAGCATTCTGGCGCGTCGTCTCTCCGGCGAACAGTTAAGCGAGCATGAAGTCGCCCAGTTCAAAACGGCGGTGCTGGTGTTCCTCGGCGCGGAATATGCCCGTCGCGGCTGGGTGCAGCAGTACCACATCGGCGCGCTGCGTAATAACAACCAGCGTCAGTTCAAACTGCTGGGCGCGGACGTGGGCTTCGACTCCATCAACGACCGCCCGCTGGCGGAAGAGCTGTCTAAGCTGCTGAGCAAACAGAACGAGCAAAACCTGCTGCCGAAAACCATTCTTTACTGCCTGAACCCGCGCGATAACGAAGTGCTGGGCACCATGATCGGCAACTTCCAGGGGGAAGGCATGCCGGGCAAGATGCAGTTCGGCTCCGGCTGGTGGTTTAACGATCAGAAAGACGGCATGGAACGTCAGATGACGCAGCTGGCGCAGCTCGGTCTGTTAAGCCGCTTCGTGGGTATGCTGACCGACAGCCGCAGCTTCCTGTCCTATACCCGTCATGAATATTTCCGCCGCATTCTGTGCCAGATGATTGGCCGCTGGGTGCACGCGGGTGAAGCGCCAGCGGATATCCAGCTGCTGGGCGAAATGGTGAAAAACATCTGCTTTAACAATGCGCGTGACTACTTCGCCATTGAACTGAACTAGGCCGTTTGAGGTTGATATGCAATACATCAAAATCCATTCGCTGGATAACGTTGCCGTCGCGCTGGCAGATTTAGCCGAAGGGACGGAAGTTACCTTCGACAACCAGTCGGTAACGTTACGCCAGGCCATTGGACGTGGACATAAGTTTGCCCTGATCCCCATCGCGAAAGGGGAGAACGTGGTGAAGTACGGTTTGCCCATCGGTCATGCGCTGGCGGATATTGCGCCGGGTGAATATATTCATTCGCACAATACCCGCACCAATCTCAGCGATCTGGACGAGTACAGCTATCAACCTGACTTCCAGCCAGAAGAAGGACAGGCGGCCGATCGTGAGGTACAGATCTACCGCCGCGCCAGCGGCGAGGTGGGGATCCGCAATGAGCTGTGGATCCTTCCTACCGTCGGCTGCGTGAACGGGATCGCGCGTCAAATCCAGACGCGCTTCCTGAAAGAGACCAACGATGCTGAAGGCACCGACGGCGTGCACCTGTTCAGCCACACCTACGGCTGTTCGCAACTGGGTGACGACCACATCAACACCCGCACCATGCTGCAAAACATGGTGCGCCACCCGAATGCGGGCGCGGTGCTGGTGATCGGCCTGGGCTGCGAGAACAACCAGGTGGATGCCTTCCGCGAAACGCTGGGGGAATTCGACCCTGCGCGCGTGCACTTTATGGTGTGTCAGCACCAGGACGACGAAGTGGAAGCGGGCGTTGAACAGCTGCATCAGCTGTATGAGGTGATGCGCCACGACAGCCGCGAGCCGGGCAAGCTGAGCGAGCTGAAGTTTGGCCTGGAGTGCGGCGGATCTGACGGTCTTTCCGGCATTACGGCTAACCCAATGCTGGGCCGCTTCTCGGATTACGTGATTGCCAACGGCGGCACCACGGTGCTGACCGAAGTGCCGGAGATGTTTGGCGCGGAGCGCATTCTGATGAGCCACTGCCGCGACGAAGAGACGTTTGAGAAGACCGTCACCATGGTCAACGACTTCAAGCAGTACTTCATCGCCCATAACCAGCCGATTTATGAGAACCCGTCGCCGGGTAACAAAGCGGGGGGCATCACCACGCTGGAAGAGAAATCCCTCGGCTGCACTCAGAAAGCCGGGGCCAGCCAGGTGGTGGATGTGCTGCGCTACGGCGAACGGCTGAAAACCCATGGTCTGAACCTGCTGAGCGCGCCGGGTAACGACGCGGTCGCCACCAGTGCGCTGGCGGGGGCGGGCTGCCACATGGTGCTGTTCAGTACCGGGCGCGGTACGCCGTACGGCGGATTTGTGCCGACGGTGAAAATCGCCACCAACAGCGAACTGGCGGCGAAGAAAAAGCACTGGATCGACTTTGACGCGGGCCAGCTGATCCACGGCAAGGCGATGCCGCAGCTGCTCGATGAATTTGTTGATGTCATCGTGGAAATCGCCAGCGGCAAGCAAACCTGTAACGAGAAGAACGACTTCCGCGAGCTGGCGCTCTTTAAGAGTGGTGTGACGCTGTAAGCGTTATGTCGGGTGGCGCTAACGCTTACCCGACATACGATATTCTGTAGGCCCGGTAAGGCGTAGCCGCCACCGGGCTTTTCTTTTTAACCTCGCAGGGCATTCTTCGCTAAACGCGCGTCTTCCGCCTGACAGGCCGCAGCGGTGAACAGCACGTCGGTAGAGGAGTTCAGCGCCGTTTCGCAGGAATCCTGCAATACGCCGATAATAAAGCCGACCGCGACCACCTGCATGGCAATCTCGTTCGGGATACCGAACATATTGCACGCCAGCGGGATCAGCAGCAGCGAGCCGCCCGCCACGCCGGAGGCGCCACAGGCGCACAGCGATGCCACCACGCTCAGCAGCAGGGCGGTTGGCAGATCGACCGGAATACCCAGCGTATGCACGGCCGCCAGCGTCAGCACGGTGATGGTGATCGCCGCACCCGCCATGTTCACGGTTGCACCCAGTGGAATTGAAACCGAATAGGTATCGCGATCCAGGTTCAGCTTCTCCGCCAGCGCCATGTTGACCGGAATGTTTGCCGCCGAGCTGCGGGTAAAGAAGGCGTATACGCCGCTCTCGCGCAGGCAGGTGAGCACCAGCGGATACGGGTTACGGCGGATCTGCCAGAACACCAGCAGCGGGTTGATCACCAGCGCCACAAGCAGCATGCAGCCGACCAGCACCATCAGCAGCTGCGCGTAGCCCCACAGCGCGTCAAAGCCGGTTGTGGCCAGGGTAGACGACACCAGGCCGAAGATACCGATAGGCGCAAAGCGAATCACGACCTTCACGATAAAGGTCACGGCGTTGGACATGTCGTTGACCAGATTTTTCGTCGTTTCGTTGCCGTGACGCAGGGCGAAACCCAGGCCGATCGCCCACACCAGGATGCCAATGTAGTTGGCATTCAGCAGGGCATCAATGGGGTTAGAAACCATGCTCATCAGCAGGCCGCGCAGCACTTCCACAATGCCTGAAGGCGGCGTAACGTCGCCCGCCGCAGATGTCAGATGCAGCGTGGAGGGGAAGAGGAAGCTAAAGACCACTGCGGTCAGCGCAGCAGAAAACGTGCCCAGCAGATATAAAAAGAGAATCGGGCGAATGTTGGTTTTTTGTCCGTGCTGGTGATTGGCGATAGAAGCCATCACCAGCATCAGTACCAGCACCGGCGCAACGGCCTTCAGCGCGCCCACGAAAAGCGTTCCGAGAAGCCCTGTTGCTTCCGCGGCAGGTTTTGACACCAGCGCCAGCAGAATACCCAGAACCAGCCCTACCAGGATTTGTTTAACCAGGCTGCCCTGCGTCAGACGCGCAAGCAGGCCCTTAGATTGTGTGCTCATACTAAATTCCTAAGTGAAATTGTGTTCCATCCTGGATGTGCTCTAAGTCACATTTATTTCAGGATGTAAATATTTGTTTGCCTGGTTGAGTATCAAGGAAAGCGGGGAAAGGCGGAAGAGTAAAATGCTGGATTTTACGTGTTGCGTCATGTTTTTTAACTATTGATTAACGGAAAGGCCGGGTGGCGCTACGCTTACCCGGCCTAAGAATTGGGTCCGTGTAGGCCCGGTAAGCGCAGCGCCACCGGGCAATATGCACTAAACCTGCTGCTTTTTATCGTGCTGGCGGTTAACCCAGGTATTGATAACCAGCGTCACCAGCAGAATGCCAAACACCACGCCGAGCGAAATGGCGATCGGGATATGGTAGAAATCGACAATCAGCATCTTGATACCAATGAAGACCAGAATCACCGACAGACCGTACTTCAGCATGGAGAAGCGCTCTGCCGCCCCTGCCAGCAGGAAGTACATCGCACGCAGGCCGAGGATCGCAAACAGGTTCGAGGTCAGGACGATGAACGGGTCGGTGGTGACCGCGAAGATTGCCGGAATACTGTCCACCGCAAAGATAACGTCGCTCAGCTCGACCAGAATCAGCACCAGCAGCAGCGGGGTGGCGAACAGCAGGCCGTTCTTACGCACGAAGAAATGCTCGCTCTCGATCTTGTCCGTCATGCGCAGATGACCACGGATCCACTTCACCAGCGGCTTGTCACCGATACCGGTATCGTCTTCTTTCGCCAGCGCCATTTTGACCCCGGTGAACAGCAGGAACGCGCCGAACACGTACAGCAGCCATTCGAACTGGGTAATCAGCCAGCTGCCGGCGAAGATCATGATGGTACGCAGGATGATGGCACCCAGCACGCCGTAGACCAGCACGCGGCGTTGCAGGGCCGCAGGCACGGCGAAATAGCTGAACAGCATCAGCCAGACGAAGACGTTATCAACCGCCAGCGCTTTTTCAATCAGATAGCCGGTGAGGAAGGCGAGTGCCTGAGGATCCGCCACCGCACGGCCTTCGGTTGAGGCCAGGTACCACCAGAAGACGGCGCAGAAGAGGAGTGAGAGGGATACCCATACCAGCGACCAGACGGCGGCTTGCTTGACGCTCATGCCATGCTCGCCGCGACGACCCTGCAAAAAGAGGTCGATTGCCAGCATGATGAGCACGACTACCGCGAATCCGCCCCACAGCATTGGAGTGCCGACAGAATGCATACTATTTTCCTTACACATAAAAAAACAAAAACGGCTATGGTCAGAAGACGATAGCCGTTAGCTTTTTATGCATAGACCTCGCCTTCCGGCAAGGTCTCACTTACAACCATGAAGGTTGCCCGGCGACCGGATGCGGTTTTGCACGCATCGTAATGACGATCCACCGGCGAAGAAGTTACTCCCCTTTGCAGGTAACAAAATATGTCAGACCATCGATTTCGTCAACGCTCTGCACGGTTTCATTACACAGCTTTACGCGACGGCTTCCACATTCACGCCGTCTGCGGGGAAGACTACGCCGGTCTGTCGGCGGATCTCCGTTTGCAGCTTCGCCGTGGTGCGGCTGATCGCCAGCCCAGGGTGGTTCACTTCGTTGTCTTCTACCAGACGGGCGAAGACCTCTGCCTCATAAAGCATAGTGTTAATATGCTGAGGCTGCGTCAGCTCCTGCGCTTTTCCGCCGCGCGGGACGATGCTGAGCTTCTGGCATTCAGAGATTTTTTCGATCACCAGCGAGCCGTCTTCGCCCTGAATTTCGCTTGGCAGTACGGAGTCGCTGACCTTCGAGTGCTGCAACGTCACGCTGAAATCACCGTAGTCCAGCACCACGATACCGTGGGCGTCCACGCCGCTTTCCAGCAGGCTGGCGGTGGCCGTCACGCCGTGCGGCTCACCCCACAGCGCGACCGCAGAGGCCAGACAGTAAAAACCGATATCCATAATTGAGCCATTCGAGAAGGCCGGGTTAAAGGTATTCGGGTTTTCGCCGTCCAGATAGCGCTGGTAGCGCGAGGAATACTGGCAGTAGTTAATAAAAGCTTTACGCACTTTGCCAATTTTCGGCAGGGACTGCTGCAACAGCAGGAAGTTCGGCAGACTGGCGGTTTTGAACGCTTCAAACAGCACCACCTGGTTTTCCCGGGCAAGCTGAATGGCGGCTTCCACTTCCTCAATATTCGAGGCCAGCGGCTTCTCGCAGATCACGTGCTTTTTGTGGCTGAGGAACAGCTTCGTTTGCGGGAAATGCAGAGAATTCGGGCTGGCGATATAGACCGCGTCAATGGCGTCGCTTTGCGCCATCTCATCGAGCGAGGTGAACAGATGTTCAACCAGGTAGTCATTCGCAAAACTCTGCGCCTGCTCAAGGCTGCGGGAATAGACTGCGGTGAGCTTATATTTGCCGGTTTCGTGGGCGGCGTCGACGAACTGGCGCGTGATCCAGTTCGTACCGATGACTGCGAAACGTATCATAAACGTTTACGTACTCCGTAGCAGGGAACTTAAAACCACTGTAGCACGTCATCATGACATTTCGCGTGCGCTACTGCGCATTACTCTTTAACGATAAATGCGTCAGCCACAGCCGGGTATCAAACTCCAGCTGGTGGTACTGCGGCTCCATATGGCAGCACAGGGAATAGAAGGCTTTGTCGTGCTCTTTCTCTTTCAGGTGCGCCAGCTCGTGTACCACGATCATCCGCAGAAAGGCTTCCGGCGCGTTACGGAAAACGGTCGCCACGCGGATCTCCGCCTTAGCCTTCAGCTTGCCGCCCTGCACGCGGGAGATGGCGGTGTGCAGGCCGAGCGCATTTTTCAGCACGTGGATCTTGTTGTCGTACATCACCTTGTTGATCGGCGGGGCGCTTCTGAGATAACGGTTTTTCAGATCCTGCGTATACTGCCAGAGCGCCTTATCGGTCGCGAAATCGTGGGTGCCGGGATAGCGTTTTTCCAGCACCGCGCCGAGCTTCTGCTCGGCAATCAGGCTGCGAACCTGGGAAAGTAAATGCTCCGGATAGCCCTGGAGATAAGTAAGTTGGTTCATCAACGCCCCAAATCGACAATAAAACGGGTATACTCACGCACCCTTTTCAGGGATACGCCAAATTTTACCATTCAGGAGGGCCGATGAGCCACTTAGACAACGGTTTCCGTTCACTCAACCTTAAACGTTTCCCGGAAACGGACGACGTAAACCCGCTTCAGGCGTGGGAAGCGGCGGATGAATATCTGCTGCAACAGTTGGATGAGACTGAAATCCGCGGCCCGGTTCTGATCCTGAATGACGCGTTTGGCGCGCTGGGCTGCGCGCTGGCGGAACACACACCTTACAGCATCGGCGATTCTTACCTGAGCGAGCTGGCGACGCGTGAAAACCTGCGTCACAACGATATCGACGAATCCAGCGTGAAGTTCCTCGACAGCACCGCGGACTACCCGCAGGCGCCGGGCGTGGTGCTGATCAAAGTGCCCAAAACCATGGCGCTGCTGGAACAGCAGTTGCGCGCGCTGCGTAAGGTCGTGACGCCAGAAACGCGTATTATCGCGGGTGCGAAGGCGCGCGATATTCACACCTCGACGCTGGAGCTGTTCGAGAAAGTGCTCGGCCCGACCACCACCACGCTGGCCTGGAAAAAAGCGCGCCTGATCAACTGTACCTTTAGCGCGCCGGAACTGGCCGACGCGCCGGAGACCCTGAGCTGGAAGCTGGAAGGCACCGACTGGACCATCCACAACCATGCGAACGTTTTCTCACGCACCGGTCTGGACATCGGGGCGCGTTTCTTTATGGAACATCTGCCGGAAAATCTGGAAGGGGAAATTGTCGATCTGGGCTGCGGCAACGGGGTGATTGGCCTGACGCTGCTGGCGAAGAACCCGGACGCCAGCGTGGTGTTCAGCGACGAGTCGCCGATGGCGGTGGCCTCCAGCCGTCTGAACGTGGAAACCAACATGCCGGACGCGCTGGATCGCTGCGAGTTTATGATTAACAACGCGCTCTCCGGCATAGAGCCTTTCCGCTTTAACGCCGTGTTCTGCAACCCGCCGTTCCACCAGAAACACGCCCTGACGGATAACGTCGCGTGGGAGATGTTTCACCACGCGCGCCGCTGCCTGAAAATCAACGGCGAGCTGTACATCGTGGCGAACCGCCACCTGGACTACTTCCACAAGCTGAAAAAGATCTTCGGTAACTGCGTCACCATTGCGACGAACAACAAGTTTGTGGTGCTGAAAGCGGTGAAGCTGGGGCGTCGTCGGTAAGATGGTTTTGCCTGGCGGCGCTGCGCTTGCACAGGCCTACGGTTTTGTAGGCCCGGTAAGCGCAGCGCCACCGGGCAAGAAATCAAATCGCTAATGCCAATGTTGTCCCCTGCGCAATCGCCCGCCGCGCATCCAGCTCCATCGCCACATCGCACCCGCCAATCAAATGCACCGTTTTACCGGCTTCGCGCAGCGGATCGGCCAGATCGCGCTTCGGCTCCTGTCCGGCACATAAAATCACATGATCCACGCGCAGCAGCTGCGGTTCAGCGCCGATCAGCACGTGCAGCCCGTCGTCGTCGATCTTCTGGTAGCTCACCCCCGGGATCATCTTCACCCCGCGTGAGAGCAGGGTGGCGCGGTGGATCCAGCCCGTGGTTTTGCCCAGCCCTTCGCCCGGCTTGCTGGCCTTACGCTGGAGCATCACGATCTGACGCGGGCTTTTCGGCAGCTGTGGACCTTCCGGGCGCAGGCCCCCGGACTGACTGAGGCTGGTATCAATGCCCCATTCCACGCAAAACTCGGCGATGTTCTGGCTGGTGGCCTCGCCCGGCTGGCTTAAGTACATCGCGGTATCAAAGCCGATCCCGCCGCAGCCGATAATCGCCACCTTTTCACCAACGGGCGCTTTATCGCGCAGTACGTCCAGATAGCTCAACACCTTCGGATGATCGATGCCCTCGATCGCAGGCGTGCGCGGGGCGATCCCGCTCGCGAGGATCACCTCGTCGAAGTCGATGAGATCCGCCGCGCTGACAAACTGGTTAAGCCGCAGATCAACACCCGTCAGGTCGATCATCCGGCGGTAATAGCGCAGGGTTTCATAGAACTCCTCTTTGCCGGGGATCTGTTTGGCGATATTAAACTGCCCGCCAATTTCACCGGCGGCATCAAACAGCGTCACGCGGTGCCCGCGCGTGGCGGCATTGACCGCAAACGCCAGGCCAGCGGGGCCGGCACCCACGACGGCCAGGCGTTTTTGACTGACCGCCGGGACGACCGGCATTTTGGTTTCATGGCAGGCGCGGGGGTTTACCAGGCATGAGGTGACTTTGCCAACGAAGATCTGATCCAGACAGGCTTGGTTGCAGCCGATGCAGGTGTTGATCTCATCCGCACGGCCGCTTTGCGCTTTAGAGAGCAGTTCGGCATCCGCGAGGAACGGACGCGCCATTGAGACCATATCGGCATCGCCGCGTGAGATCACATCGTCCGCCACCTGCGGATCGTTAATGCGGTTAGTGGTGACCAGCGGAACGGAAACTTTGCCTTTCAGCTTGCGCGTTACCCAGCTGAACGCCGCGCGCGGCACCGGTGTGGCAATGGTCGGAACGCGCGCTTCGTGCCAGCCAATTCCGGTGTTGATAATCGTGGCGCCTGCGGCCTCGATCGCCTGCGCCAGCTGCACGGTTTCGTCGAACGTGCCGCCGCCTTCCACCAGGTCGAGCATTGACAGGCGGAAGATAATAATAAAATCCGCACCCGCACGATCACGCACCGCACGTACCACCTCCACGGCAAAACGCATCCGGCGGGCATAATCACCGCCCCATTCGTCGTCGCGCTGGTTGGTGCGGGCGGCGAGGAACTCGTTAATCAGATAGCCTTCAGAGCCCATCACCTCCACGCCGTCGTAGCCCGCCTCACGTGCCAGCGCGGCGCAGCGGGCAAAATCGTCGATCAGCGCCAGGATCTCGTCGTGGCTGAGGGCGTGAGGGGTAAAGCGGTTAATCGGCGCCTGAATAGCCGATGGCGCAACCAGCTTTGGCTGATAGCTGTAGCGCCCGGTATGCAGAATTTGCAGGGCGATTTTGCCGCCCTCGTTATGCACCGCGTCCGTGACAATGCGGTGATGCGGCAGCTGTGTCGCATCATTCAGAACTGCACCGCCCCCCATCGGCACGCCGGAAGGGGCAGGGGCTACGCCGCCGGTGACAATCAGCGCCACCCCGTGGCGCGCGCGCTCGGCGTAGAAGGCCGCCAGACGTTCAGCCCCGTCCGGACGCTCCTCCAGCCCGGTGTGCATCGAGCCCATCAACACGCGGTTTTTGAGGGTGGTAAACCCCAGATCGAGGGGGGCGAATAGCGACGGATAGCGGCTCATAGTCTCTTCCAGTGTAAAATTATTGTTATGTGGTCGGATGAGTTACTAATTTAGCCAGCGGCAGCAGAAAGGTAAAAGCGGGATCGAATGATTGTGATAGATCTCAAAGAACTTCCCCGGTGGCGCTACGCTTACCGGGGCTACAAAACCCCAGGACGGATAAGCGCAGCGCCATCCGGCGTTATTTACGGCATCGCTGCCCGCGCTAACCCCGGCGCCTGCCACATCGACGTCGTCAGCCCGCTGTCCACCAGGCCGAGCTGGTCGGCGTACACCGCCTGCCACTTCTGCATCATGCCGTCGTACAGCTCCCGGTGCTGCGGGTTTGGCGTAAACTCGCGGCTCCACTTCACCAGCCGCTCGCCCGTCGAGGCCATATCCGAAAACAGCCCCGCGCCCGTTCCGGCGGCAATGGCGCAGCCGAGCGCCGTTGCCTCTTTGACTTCCGGCACGCGCACCGGCAGGCCGGTGACGTCGCTTAAAATCTGGCTCCACAGGGTGCCCTTTGCGCCGCCGCCCGCAAACACCAGGCTATCAAACGTCACGCCGGAGAAGCGCGAAATCTGCGTCAGGTTACAGGCCGAGACGATCGCCGCGTTCTCCTCCAGCGCGCGGAACAGCGTCGCTTTGTTGCACTTTTCCGGGTCGATGGAGAGGTTAATAAACGACGGTGCGGCGTGGTACCACTGCTTAAAATGCATCGCGTCGGAGAAGATTGGCATTACGCCGTGGGAGCCAGCGGGCACGCGGCCCGCCATCTCTTCCAGCAGGGAATAGGTGTCCATCCCCATCCGCTCGGCAATCAGCTTCTCTTCGGCGCAGAAGGCGTCGCGGAACCAGCGCATGGTCAGCCCGGTAAAGAAGCTGATCGACTCCGCCTGCGCCATGCCGGGAATAACGTGCGGGTTCACGCGGATGTTCATCTCAGGATCGGTGCGCACCTGCGGCAGGTTAACCACCTGCTGCCAGAAGGTGCCGCCCAGCACCGCCGTTTGTCCGGCGCGGACCACGCCCAGCCCCAGGCAGCCCAGCTGCACGTCGCCGCCGCCCATCACGACCGGGGTGCCTTCGCGCAGGCCGCTCTGCTGCGCGGCTTCTTTGGTGATAGCGCCCAGCACGGTGCCGGTCTCTTTCACCGGCGAGAGAATATCGGCGCGCAGCCCGGCCATGTCGAGCAGTGCCGGACGCCAGTCGCGTGAAAAGAGATCCAGCATGCCGGTGGTACCCGCATTGGACGGGTCCACCGCCAGCTCGCCGGAAAGCTTTGCCGCCAGCCAGTCGCTGATCATGGTGATAGTGGCGGCCTTACGATAAATATCAGGGCGATGATGCGCCAGCCAGAGCAGGCGCGGCATGGCGCTAAGGGCAAGCGTCTGCCCGGAAACGTCATACACTTCGGATTCAAAACGATAGTCGTGGATCTCTTTGAGTTCAGCCACCTCGCGGCTGGCGCGGGCGTCGACGTTGGCGCAGGCCCAGATGGCCTCGCCGCTGCGATCGTACAGCACGATCCCTTCGCGCATCGAACAGCAGGCGACGGACTGAATATCCGCCGCGCTCAGGCGCGCGCGCTCCAGCGCCTGCTGAATGCACCGGCAGGCCAGCTGCCAGTTGGTGTCGAGGTCGAATTCCATCGACCCCGGCACGTTCTCCACGCTCAGGTGCTTCCACTCGGCCTGGCCGACGGCAATCTGGTTGCCCTGTAAATCGAAAATCACGGCGCGAACGCTGCCTGTCCCTGCATCTAACGCTAAAAGGTAACTCATGAGCTTGCCTCGCTGTTAGCGCAGGGCGACTCTTATTCGGCCAGAGCCAGCACCGCGCGGGCTGTCGTCTCTTCCGTCACCAGGCCATTAATACGGCGACCTTTCAGTGCGGCGTAAATCGCATCGGCTTTTTCTTCCCCTCCGGCCACGCCGACGATGGTGGGCAGCTGCGCCAGTTCATCGAGCGTGACGCCCAGTAATTCTTTGTGGATCTCCAGCTCCTCGACGCATTCCCCTTCGGCGTTAAGGAAATAGCCGAGGATATCGCCCACCGCCCCTTTACGGGCGTACATCAGCTGTTCACCTTCGCTGATATAGCCGGAGCGCAGTATCGTCGCGTCACGGCGCTGGTTCACGGAACCAATGCCGACCACCGCCACGTCAGCGGCGGTCGCGGCGAGGATCACGTCCCGCACGCTGGTTTCGCGCTTTAAGATCCCGGCGACTTCAGCGGATGACACGCGAAGCGGGGCGGGGATCATGCTGACGCTACAGGCCGCATCCAGCTGGCCGATACCGGTCATATACGGCCCCACGCCGCCGGAAAGCGTCACCAGGCGGATCTGCTGCGAGCTGATAAAGCCGCTTAAGTGTTGCAGACTGCTCATGGTGGTTTCACCGAAGCCCACCGCTAACAGCTGGCCGGGCGCCAGCACGCCCATCAGCGACTGCGCCGCGCCAATGCCCAGCCGCACGTTCATCGGCGGGGTGTTTAAGGCAGGCATCACGCGCACCAGCTTCAGGCCAAAGCGCTGCTGTAGCTCAGTTTCCAGCGCCAGGCAGCCCTCGTAGCGGGAGTTGATCTGCACGCGGATCACCCCCGACTGACGGCCTTTCTCCAGCAGGCGGGAGATCTTCAGGCGAGGCAAACCGAGCCGTTCGCCGATATCATTCTGGGTCAGCCCGTCGTGGTAGTAGCACCAGGCGACGCGCGCCACCAGCTCCTCTTCTGCCAGCGCCAGCCCGGCAAACCGTCCTTCTTCCGCAGTGCGTTTATCGCTCATAGTTGAACTCTTATAAAAATTTAGATCATATGTTCGTAATGGCGCGGCGTGAAAATGTGAGCCACGCGGCAAAACGGATCTTTTAGATCGTTTCTGGTTAATCTGAATCTCAATCGATAAAACTGTGATCCCTGCACGGTTGTAAATATAGTTCACCGTCTACGCTTTTGAACATTATTAAATCTAAAAATCATTTGTTCAATAGCGGAGCGATGATGACACCACTTCTCAACGCGCGGAATATCAGCAAGCAGTTCTCAGGCGTGCCGGTCTTAAAAGGCATTGATTTCACGCTGCTTGCGGGGCAGGTGCATGCGCTGATGGGCGGTAACGGCGCAGGAAAATCGACGCTAATGAAGATCATCGCCGGGGTGGAAACGCCGGATAGCGGTGAACTTTCGGTTGCTGGCGAGTCTTTTGCACGGCTTAACCCTGCGCAGGCGCACCGGTTAGGCATTTATCTGGTGCCGCAGGAGCCACTGCTTTTCCCCAACCTGACGGTGCGGGAAAACATCCTGTTCCGCCTGCCGCGAGAGCGCGATCGGGAAAAACGCCTGGCGGAGAAACTCCAGCAGCTGCAATGTCAGCTTAACCTCGACGCCACCGCCAGCACCCTGGAAGTGGCGGACCAGCAGATGGTGGAGATCCTGCGCGGGCTGATGCGCAACGCCAGAATTCTGATCCTCGACGAGCCCACGGCCTCGCTGACGCCCGGCGAAACCGAACGGCTGTTTCGCCAGATCCGCGCCTTACAGGCGTTCGGCGTCGGGATTGTCTTTATCTCGCATAAGCTGCCGGAAATCCGCACGCTGTCGAGCCACGTTTCGGTGATGCGCGACGGCGCGGTAGTGCTCAGCGGCGAAACTGCCCAGTTTGATGACAGCGCTCTGATCGCCGCCATGACGCCGGTCAGCCGCGAGAAAGGCTTAAGCGATGCGCAAAAGCTGTGGCTTGCGCTGCCGGGCAACCGCCGCACCCAGCCGCAGGATTTTCCGGTGCTGCGCGTGGAAGATCTCACCGGAGAGGGCTTTATCGATCTCAGCCTGGATATTTACGCCGGGGAGATCGTCGGCCTTGCCGGACTGGTGGGTTCCGGGCGCACCGAGTTTGCCGAAACGCTCTACGGCCTGCGTCCCGTACGCGGCGGGCGGGTGTGGCTGGAGAGCCGGGAGATCACCACCGATCCGGTGGGTTCACGTCTGGAAAAAGGGCTGGTTTATCTGCCGGAAGACAGGCAGGTGTCTGGCCTGTTTCTCGACGCGCCTGTGCGCTGGAACACGGTGGCGCTGAACGAGCCGTCGCTCTGGCAGCAGCGAAAGCGGGAGTCTGCGGTGGTGGAGCGCTATCACCGGGCGCTGGGGATCAAGCTCAACCATGCGGATCAAACCGTGCGCACGCTCTCAGGCGGCAATCAGCAGAAGGTGCTGCTGGCGCGCTGCCTGGAGGCCAATCCTTTATTGCTGATCGTCGATGAGCCGACGCGCGGTGTGGACGTGTCGGCACGCGCCGATATCTACCAGCTCATTAAAAGCGTGGCGGCGCAGAACGTTGCGGTGCTGATGATCTCAAGCGATCTCGATGAATTTCCCGGCCTCGCGGACCGCGTGCTGGTGATGCATCAGGGCGTACTCAGCGGCGAGCTGCCGCGCCACGCCGTCAGCCTCGACCGGATGATGGCGCTGGCGTTTGGAGGTCAATCATGAAGATCTTACTCAAAAACCGCGAGCTGAGCGCGTTTCTCGCCATTCTGGCGCTGTTCGCCGTGCTGGTGGCGCTGAATCCGTCCTACTTCAGCCTGCAAACGCTGGGGATGATCTTCGCCAGCGCGCAGATCCTGATCCTGCTGGCCATCGGCGCCGCGCTGGTGATGCTGACCCGCAATATCGACGTCTCCGTGGGTTCCACCGTCGGGCTGTCCGCCATTGCCGTGGGCGTGGCGCTCAACGGCGGCTACAGCCTGCCCGTTTCCATTCTCTTCGCGCTGTCGATTGGCGCGCTGGCGGGGACGTTCAACGGTTTTCTGGTGGTGGGACTGCGCATTCCGGCGATTGTCGCCACCCTCGGCACGCTGGGGCTCTACCGCGGCGCGATGCTGCTCTGGACCGGCGGGAAGTGGATAGAAGGGCTGCCGCCGGGGCTGAAATCTCTCTCTGAACCTGCCGCCATCGGCATTTCACCGCTCGGCGTGGGAGTGTTGATGCTCGTGGTCGTTGGCGCGTGGACGCTGTCGCGCACCGCGTTCGGGCGTGATTTTTACGCGGTGGGGGATAACCTCGCCGCCGCGCGCCAGCTGGGCGTGGCGGTGAACCGCACGCGCATGATCGCCTTCACCCTCAACGGCATGCTGGCGGCCTGCGCCGGAATTGTCTTTGCCGCGCAGATTGGCTTTGTGCCCAACCAGACCGGCAGCGGGCTGGAGATGAAGGCCATTGCGGCCTGCGTGCTCGGCGGCATTTCGCTGCTGGGCGGTACCGGTACGCTGGTCGGTGCGTTCCTCGGCGCGTTCTTCCTGACTCAAATCGATACCGTGCTGGTGCTGTTCAGGCTACCTGCGTGGTGGAACGACTTCATCGCCGGGCTGGTGCTGCTGGGCGTGCTGGTGCTCGACGGGCGGCTGCGCCAGGCGCTGTCACGCCATCAGCGGGCGCTGAAGTACGGCCGGTTCCAGCCTGGCAACAGAGGGGGAAAGCACGTCACCCCCTTTCCCAAACGCAACAAAGAGGTGGCGTAAATGAGGCTCAACTGGGAAAGCGCGCTGCTGATATTGCTGGTGCTGGAGATCCTGCTCTTCGGCGCGATTAACCCGCGCATGCTTGACGTTAACATGCTGCTGTTCAGCACCAGCGATTTCATCTGCATCGGCATCGTGGCGCTGCCGCTGACGCTGGTGATTATCAGCGGCGGGATCGACATTTCGCTGGGCTCCACCATCGGCCTGTGCGCCATCGCGCTGGGGGTGATGATGCAGGCGGGGTGGCCCATGGCGGTCGCTGTTCCGCTGACGCTGCTGCTTGGCCTGCTGTGCGGACTGGTGAATGCGGCGCTGATCCACTATACCGGCATCAGCCCTTTAGTCATTACCCTCGGCACGCTCTACCTCTACGGCGGCGGCGCGCTGCTGCTCTCCGGCATGGCGGGGGCGACGGGCTACGAGGGCATCGGCGGCTTCCCGGACGGTTTTACCGCGTTCGCTAACCTCACGGTGCTGGGGCTGCCGATCCCGCTGGTGCTGTTCGCGATAATTACCACCTTCTTCTGGCTGATTACCCATCGCGGGCGCTTTGGTCGCCATCTGTTTTTGATTGGGCAAAACCCGCGCGCGGCACGCTATGCGGCGCTGTCGGTGAACGGCATGCCGTACGCGCTGTACGGTCTGGTGGGCGTGGCGTCGGCGGTGGCCGCGCTGGTGATGGTCTCCTATTTCGGCTCTGCGCGTTCGGATCTGGGGCGCGATTTGCTGATGCCCGCGCTCACCGCCGCCGTACTCGGCGGGGCCAATATTTACGGCGGTTCAGGGTCGGTGCTGGGTACGGCGCTGGCGGCGCTGCTGGTGGGGTATCTCCAGCAGGGTTTACAGATGGTCGGCATCCCCAACCAGGTGTCGAGCGCGCTGTCGGGGGCGCTGCTGGTTGTGGTGGTAATGGGACGTTCGCTGAGTCTGCACCGCGAATGGGTGCGATCTCTCTTCAGAAAACTATCCGGAGCGTAAGATGAAAACAAAACTGCTCGTCCTGGCAATGGCCCTCAGCTTCGCTTCGGCGCAGGCGGCGGACCGTATTGCCTTTATCCCCAAGCTGGTGGGCGTGGGTTTCTTCACCAGCGGCGGCAACGGCGCGAAAGAGGCGGGGAAAGATCTTGGCGTGGACGTGACCTACGACGGCCCGACCGAGCCGAGCGTTTCCGGCCAGGTGCAGCTCATCAACAACTTCGTCAACCAGGGCTATAACGCCATTATCGTCTCCGCCGTGTCGCCGGACGGCCTCTGCCCGGCGCTGAAGCGCGCGATGCAGCGCGGCGTAAAGGTACTGACCTGGGATTCCGACACCAAACCGGAGTGCCGCAGCATTTATATCAACCAGGGAACGCCGGAACAGCTGGGCGGCCTGCTGGTGGAGATGGCGGGCAAACAGGTCACCAAACCGAATGCCAAAGTGGCGTTCTTCTACTCCAGCCCCACCGTCACCGACCAGAACCAGTGGGTGAAAGAGGCGAAGGCGAAAATCGAGAAAGATCACCCGCAGTGGCAGGTCGTGACCACCCAGTTTGGCTATAACGACGCCACCAAATCCCTGCAAACCGCCGAGGGGATCTTAAAAGCGTATCCGGATCTGGACGCGATCATCGCCCCGGACGCCAACGCCCTGCCGGCGGCGGCGCAGGCGGCGGAGAACCTGAAGCGGGAAGGGGTGGCGATTGTCGGCTTCAGCACGCCGAACGTCATGCGTCCGTACGTTGAGCGCGGGACGGTGAAGGCCTTCGGCCTGTGGGACGTGGTGCAGCAGGGCAAAATTGCGGTCAACGTCGCCGATCGCCTGTTGAAAAAGGGCGATCTTAACCCTGGCGACAGCGTAGACGTAAAAGGTATCGGGACGCTGAAGGTGGAGCCGAACAGCGTGCAGGGCTATCAGTATGAGGCGAAGGGCAACGGCATCGTGCTGCTGCCGGAGCGGGTGGTGTTCACCAAAGAGAACATCAGCAAATACGATTTCTGACGGGGGAGCAAATGGCTGATTTAGACGACATCAAAGACGGCAAGGATTTTGGCATCGGTACGCCGCAGGTCAACGTACCGTACACCCTGAAGGGCTGCGGCTCGCTCGACTGGGGCATGCAATCCCGGCTTTCGCGCATCTTCAATCCGCAGAGCAACCGCACGGTGATGCTGGCCTTTGACCACGGCTACTTTCAGGGGCCAACTACCGGTCTCGAGCGTATCGATCTCTCTATTGCGCCGCTGTTTGGCGAAACCGACGTGCTGATGTGCACGCGCGGTATCCTCAGGAGCCAGGTGCCCGCCGCGACGAACAAACCGGTGGTGCTGCGCGCCTCCGGCGGTAACTCGATTCTGGGCGAGCTGTCGAACGAGTGCGTGGCGGTGGCGATGGAGGATGCCCTGCGCCTGAACGTCTGCGCGGTGGCGGCGCAGGTGTACATCGGAAGCGAGTTTGAGCATCAGTCTATCAACAACATCATCAAGCTTGTCGATGCAGGGGCGCGCTACGGCATGCCGACGCTGGCGGTGACGGGCGTAGGAAAAGAGATGGCGCGTGACGCGCGCTACTTCTCGCTGGCCAGCCGCATCGCCGCCGAGATGGGGGCGCAGTTCGTCAAAACCTACTACGTGGACGAGGGCTTTGAAAAAGTGACCGCCAGCTGCCCGGTGCCGATTGTGATCGCCGGGGGCAAAAAGCTGCCGGAGCTTGAGGCGCTGGAGATGTGCTGGCGGGCGATTGACCAGGGCGCGTCGGGCGTGGACATGGGGCGCAACATCTTCCAGTCCAGCGCGCCGCTCGCCATGCTGAAGGCGGTGAAAAAAGTGGTTCACGAGAACGTGAGCGCTCGCGAGGCGTTCCAGTTCTGGCAGGAAGAAAAACAGGGAGAAGCGAAATGAACGTGACGTTAGTGGAGATCAACATCAAGCCCGAGCGGGTGGATGAGTTTCTGGAGGTGTTTCGCGCCAACCACGAGGGGGCCATCAGGGAGCCGGGCAACCTGCGCTTTGACGTGTTGCAGGACCCGCGGGTGAAAACCCGGTTCTTTATCTACGAGGCCTATAAGGATGAAGCGGCGGTGCTGGCGCACAAGCAAACCCCGCACTATCTGGCGTGCGTGGATAAGCTTGAGGAGCTGATGTCGGAGCCGCGCAAAAAGCGCTGTTTCGTCGGGCTGTTGCCGGAGTAACGTTTTGCCCGGTGGCGCTACGCTTACCGGGCCTACGGGTATGGTGCCGGGTTTGCCCGGTGGCGCTAACGCTTACCGGGCCTACGGGTACGGGGTTGTGTTGATTTTGTAGGCCGGGTAAGCGTAGCGCCACCCGGCGTTTTTCAGGACAGCTCAAAATCCGCAAGGATCGCAGAAAGCGCCTCCCGCGGCTCCTCCTGAATCGCCCGTAGCGGGAACGGCAGCGCCGGCGCTTCCACTTTCCCCATCATTTCGGCCGCTGCCGCTATCACCCGCAAACTGCCGTAGCGGCGGAATAGCGCCCAGAGCGGTTCCAGCCGATCGGACTGCGCCGTCTCTTTCGAACGCACAATCGCCAACGCCGTATGCGGGAACAGCCCGCCGATCACTGAATACCAGACGTCAAACCCGGCATGCAGTGCGGATGCTGCCTGCCAGTCCCCGCTGATGCCCATCGTGACCGTATCCGGCAGGCGAGCACGAACCAGCGCAATATCCTCCGGCACGCGTCCAAATTTCACCGAGCCGATATTGGGCAGCGCCGCCACGGCAACCATCAGCTCGTCGCTAAACGTAAACCCGGTGGTGGCGGGGTTATCGTAAACGCACAGCGGCACGGAGAGCTGCCGTGTCACCGTTTCATAAAGCGAATACACCTCATCGGACGTCAGCCGCTGATACGACACCGGTGCCATCAGTACTCTGGCCGCGCCTGCCGCCTGCGCGTTATCTGCCAGACGCAGAATATCGTCCAGCCGGAGTGCGCCGATGCTGACCATAACGGGAATATCGTTGGCATGCTCCACCGCGCAGCGGGCGATCTGCGTGCGCTCTTCAACGGTGAGATATGCGTAGCTGCCCGTCGAGCCGAGTATGCCCAGCGAATCCACCCTCGCGTCGACCAGCGGTGCCAAAAGTTTTATGAAAGACTGCTCGTTAAACTTCCCGTCTTTCAGGGGCGTTAACGGAAAGGCACTTAAGCCGTGAAACATCGCGTTGTCCTTTTACCGGGCTATTGTAGGCCGGGTAAGCGTAGCGCCACCCGGCGTTTTTCAGGCTTCCTCCACGCTTACCCGCAGTGCCGCCAGCGCCTTGCGCGCCGCCTTCAGCACCTGCTCGCACTGCTCAATGGTGAGCGTCAGCGGCGGTTCAATGCGGATGGTTTTCGAGTTGTTGAGCGTTCCTGCCACGAGAACCCGCTGGCGGAACATCTCGCTCGCGAAGCTGTAGCCGATTTCGTTATCAACGAACTCAATCGCCATCAGCATGCCTTTGCCGCGCGCCTCCTGCACCAGGTCCGGGTATTCCCGGCCCAGCTGACGGAAGCCGTCCAGCAGCATATCGCCTTTCTGCTCCGCCTGCGCGGGCAGGTTCTGCTCCAGCAGCACGTTGATGGTCGCCAGCGCCGCTGCACAGGCCAGCGGGTTACCGCCAAAGGTGGTGGTGTGCAGGAACGGATTGTCGAACAGCACGGAGAACACCTCCTCGGTAGCAACCGTCGCGCCAATCGGCATCACGCCGCCGCCGAGCGCTTTTGCCAGGCACAGAATGTCCGGCTGGACGTTCTCGTGCTCGCAGGCGAACATCCTGCCCGTGCGCCCCATCCCGGTCTGGACTTCGTCGAGGATCAGCAGCGCGCCAAACTCATCGCACAGCTGACGCACGGCGGGCAGATAGCCCTGCGGAGGCAAAATCACGCCGCCTTCACCCTGAATCGGTTCCAGGATCACCGCCGCCACGTCGTCACCGGTTTTACGGCATTCGCTCAGCACGGTACGCATGGCGTTAATGTCGCCGAACGGCACGTGGCGGAAGCCCGGCAGCAGCGGCATAAACGGCTTGCGGAAGGTGGATTTAGCGGTCGCAGACAGCGCACCCAGGGATTTACCGTGGAACGCGCCGCTGGTGGCAATGAAGGTGAATTTCCCGCGCGGCGACTGGTACGCTTTGGCGAGCTTGATTGCCGCTTCGACCGATTCCGTACCGCTGTTGCTAAAGAAGCTGTACTTCAGCTTGCCGGGCGTTAAGGCCGCCAGCGTTTTCGCGAGCATGGCGCGAAGCGGGTCGAGCAGCTCCTGGCTATGGAGAGGTTGTTTCGCAAGTTGATTCTGTACGGCGGAAACCACAACTGGATTACGGTGCCCCACGTTGAAGATACCAAAACCACCCAGGCAATCAATAAACTCCTGTCCCTGGGTGTCGACAAGCGTATTCAGACTGCCCGCTTGCCACTCTACGGCTCCGTAATCCCCGCCGGCGGTAACAGATTTGCGATACTCCAGAAAACCAGGATTGACGTGCTCTTTAAAGTAATCAATGACCTCTCGGTTAAGTTGTTTCATCTCCTCATGATCGAGCGTTCGCTTTTCAATGAGATTCAGTGCGTGCGCGGTACAGGCAAGAGCCGAGGCGCTGGAAGGTAACCTGTTCAAAATATGCTCCCGGGGATCGCGTATCACATGATACTGAGGTAAGTATTGCAGGGATTACGCCACCTCAGAGGGCTTAACGAAAATCGGGATAAACGCCAGGTTAAATCAAAGTTGCGCAATATTTAATCATGCCATTGCGCGCCGCACGGAATAAGGGATAACGGGCCAGTAATGAGGTTTCAGCAATTGCACTGCTCCAGGGCAGGGAATGCGACTTAAGGGTGCATTACAGGATCATGCTTTGTGGGTAGTTTCATTACGAAAGTATTTTAAATCAATTAATTAGAAAATCGTACGAAAAGTGCGGTTTAACCCGAATTTGCGATCTCAATCATATTTAACAACTAAAGATAAATTTTTTATCGCCGAAAAAACATAAGCCACAAAATTAACATTCAAATAACCTGCAAGGGATGCTCACTATGTCCTCTCCTGACTATGTCACCCAGAATGAATATCCGCTGGACGATGACACCACGCTTATGTCGACCACCGACCTCCACAGCTACATGACCCACACTAACGACACCTTTGTGCAGGTGAGCGGGTTTACGCTCCAGGAGCTGCTTGGGCAGCCGCACAATATCGTGCGCCATCCGGATATGCCGAAAGCGGCTTTTGCCGACATGTGGTACACGCTGCAAAAAGGCGAGCCCTGGAGCGGGATTGTCAAAAACCGACGTAAAAATGGCGATCACTATTGGGTACGCGCGAATGCGGTACCGATGGTGCGTAATGGCCAGAAGACGGGCTATATGTCGATTCGTACTCGCGCCACGGAGGAGGAGATAGCCGCGGTGGAGCCGCTTTACAAGGCGCTCAACGAAGGACGCTGCAAAAAACGCATTCATAAAGGGCTGGTGGTGCGCAAAGGCTGGCTCGGTAAATTACCGGCGATGCCGCTGCGCTGGCGCGTGCGTAGCGTAATGGCGGTACTGTTTGCGGTGATGGCCGCAACGCTGGTTGCCAGTGCTGCGGGATGGACGTCGCTGGTAGCGGCGGCCGTGGTGATGCTGCTTGGCACCCTGGTGTTTGAACAGCAGATCGTCCGCCCGGTTGAAAACGTGGCGCGGCAGGCGCTGAAGGTCGCCACCGGAGAGCGTAACAGCGTTCAGCATCTTAACCGCAGCGACGAGCTGGGCCTGACGCTGCGTGCCGTCGGACAGCTGGGGCTGATGTGCCGCTGGCTGATCAACGACGTGTCCAGCCAGGTCGTGAGCGTGCGCGACGGTAGCGACAGGCTGGCGCAGGGCAATGAAGATCTCAACGACCGCACGCGCCAGACCGTGGCGAACGTGCAGCAGACCGTGGCCACGATGAACCAGATGGCGGCGTCGGTGCAGAGCAACTCTGAGACCGCAGCCGAAGTCGACAAGCTGTCGATGGCCGCCAGCAGCGCGGCCACGCAGGGAGGCACCGTGATGCAGACCGTGGTGAAAACCATGGATGACATTGCCGACAGTACCCAGCGCATTGGCTCAATTACGTCTCTTATCAACGACATCGCCTTCCAGACCAATATTCTGGCGCTGAACGCCGCGGTTGAGGCGGCCCGCGCGGGCGAGCAGGGGAAAGGCTTTGCGGTGGTGGCTGGCGAAGTGCGCCATCTTGCCAGCCGCAGCGCCAATGCGGCGAACGATATTCGCAAGCTGATCGACGCCAGCGCCAGCAAAGTGCAGTCCGGCGCCAGTCAGGTACACGCTGCGGGTCGTACGATGGATGATATTGTCGAGCAGGTGAAAAACGTCACGCAGCTTATCGCGCAGATCAGCCATTCCACCTCCGAGCAGGCCACGGGATTGACCGAGCTGACGCGTGCCGTGGCGGAGCTGGACAGCATTACGCAAAAAAATGCGGACCTGGTCGAAGAGAGCGCACAGATTTCCGCGATGGTTAAGCACCGGGCCGGACGCCTGGAAGATGCGGTTACCGTGCTGCATTAAGAAATGCCTGCTTCGAAAAAGCCGTTTATTCCCCCGGGGGTAAACGGCTTTTTTGTTTTTCAGTATAAGTTATGTTGTTAATGAAATATTAAGTAACTAAAAAAACCTGCCGATTTTTAATTCTTGCGCCCCGACTTTCTTACGAGTGAAAAAGAAAAAAACGATCAAAGTCATAAAGTTAGCAAGTTTTCTTCCGATAACAGCGATCGTCTGAGAAATAATCACATCGATGGGGTAAATATGTTCATACATGACGTAAAGATCGGCACGAAATTATTTCTGGCGTTTGGATTATTTATTGTCCTGATGGTCGTCAGCGCAAGTTTGTCTCTGATGAGCCTGAATCGGGCAAACAATGGAATGCAAACCATCCTTACCAGCGACTATCCAACCACGGTTAAAGCGAACCAGCTAATCGACAACTTCCAGGAATTTATAAGCACACAGCAGCTTATGCTGCTGGACGAACAGGGGACGTACACGACGCAGTCAGAGCAGCGCCTGAAGGCCATCAGCGAGCGCATCACCGCAATCCTGAGCGAGCTGGACAACGCTCTCGAGGATAAGAAATCTCAACAGGCGCTGGCGGATATCCGCGGCGTACGTCAGCAATATCTCGACTCACGCTATCGCATTTTGCAGGCCGTGCAGAATAACGACCGTGCGGCTGCGATAAACGAGATGATGACCAACACCCTGAACCTGCAACAGTCCTACAAAGCGAAAGTGCAGGCGCTGATTGCGATCCAGGACCGGGCAATGCAGAGCGCGGGCGTGCAGGTGGAAGACGATTTCCGCACCAATCGTCTCCTGCTGATCGTGATTACGCTGTTCAGCGTCGTGGCAGCCAGCCTGATTGGCTGGCTCATTGTGCGATCCATTACCCGACCGCTGAATGACGCGGTGAATTTTGCACAAGCCATTGCCGATGGCGATCTGACGCGCAGCATTACCTCGCACGGTAAAGATGAAACCGGACTGCTTCTTACCGCACTGATGGAGATGAAAACGCGCCTGCTGGAGATTGTGCAGCAGGTGCAGACCGGGTCGGAAAACATCTCCAGCGCCGCCGCGCAGATTGTCGCTGGCAATCAGGATCTGGCCGCGCGCACGGAGGAGCAGGCCAGTTCTGTTGAACAGACGGCGGCCTCGATGGAGCAGATCACCGCCACGGTGAAGAACACAGCCTCGCACACCGGGGAAGCGACCAACCTGTCTGCCGATGCGGCTGCGGTGGTGAAAAACAACGGGGAGATGATGAAGCAGGTTACCAGCAAAATGCGCCTGATTAACGAAACATCGAACCGGATGTCCGACATTATCGACCTGATCGATGCCATTGCCTTCCAGACGAACATTCTGGCCCTGAATGCGGCGGTCGAAGCGGCCCGGGCGGGTGAGCATGGCCGTGGCTTTGCGGTGGTGGCGGGCGAGGTGCGCCAGCTCGCGCAGAAGAGTGCGACATCCGCAAGTGAGATCCGCCAGCTGATCGAAAGTTCGACAAGCCAGACGCAGGACGGCATGAACCTTGTGGAGAAAGCCAGCGGGCTTATCAACGGGATGGTCGGTAACGTGGAGGAGATGGACGTTATCCTGCGTGAAATCCGCCAGGCCAGCCACGAGCAGACGGAAGGCATCTCGCAGATCAACAGCGCGATTGGCCTGATAGACGCCACCACCCAGCAGAACTCCGCGCTGGTGGAGGAGTCTGTTGCGGCGGCGGCATCCCTGAACGAACAGGCGATGCACCTGAAAGCGCTGGTGCGCGTGTTCCGCGTGAGCGACGGTGTGCTGGCTTAATCCAGCTGGGATATCTCCAGCGCCGCGCGGTCAATCACGCCGATAATCTGTTTGAGCTGCGCGTCGCTGAGCTCTCCCTGGTTCACCTTCAGATCCAGGACCGCTTTGAAGTTATCTAAAGCCCGCTTCATCTGCGGGTTCTTGCGCAGCTGGAACCCGACGGAACGCGCCTTGATACGCGTCTGGATCTGCTCCAGCTGTTCCCGGTTAGCTTCCAGCCACTGCTCTCCGGCGGCGTTAATCGCGATCCGCTTACGGCCATTCTCTTCTTCGGTAATGGCGATCAGCGCCTGATCCTGCAAATAATCCAGCGTCGGGTAAATCACCCCGGGGCTTGGCGTGTAATGACCCTGCGTCAGGTTCTCGATCTCCTTAATCAGCTCGTAACCGTGGCTCGCGCTGCGCGTCAGGATGTCCAGGATCACCAGCCGTAAATCTCCATGGCCAAAAAATCGTGGCCTGCGTCCACCGCCGTCGTGTTCGTGTCGCATGTTTTTTCCTCAATTTGATATATCTAAACTATATCTTAGATATATTCAGATGCAATCTAAAAAATCTTGATTTCTTGGTTAATAGCAATCATTATCATTAAAAATTCATTCCGATATATCGTATTCACCTGAGAAGGGCATCACTATGGCATCTACCCGTTACCCTCAACGTGTCCGCAACGATCTGCGTTTTCGCGAGCTGAACGTGCTCCGCGCCGCGCGCGTCAGCCCAGGATTTCAGCGCATTGTGTTAGGCGGCGAGGCGCTGGAGGGCTTTAGCTCTCGGGGCTTTGACGACCATACCAAAGTCTTTTTCCCGGCACCGGGCACGTCCTTCGTGCCGCCTGTCGTCACCGATGAAGGCATTAATTGGGGCGACGGCGTGCGCCCGCAGGCGCGTGACTACACTCCGCTGTACAATGACGAAAAAAATGAGCTGGTGCTCGATTTCTTCGTTCATGATGGCGGCATTGCCAGCAACTGGGCGGTAGAGGCGAAGGCGGGCGACAAGCTGACCATCGGCGGTCCGCGCGGTTCGCTGGTGGTGCCGGAAGATTATGCCTGGCAGCTGTACGTGTGCGACGAGTCGGGCATGCCCGCGCTGCGCCGCCGTCTGAAAGGTATCGCAAAACTGCCGGTTCGCCCGGCGATCCACGCCATCGTCACCGTGGGCGATGCGTCGTATAAAGACTACCTGGCGCACCTGAGCGAGTTCAACATCACCTGGGTTATCGGCCACAGCGAGCAGGCGGTGGCGGAGCATCTGGCCGCGCTGACCGTGCCGGAAGAGGATTACTTTATCTGGCTGACCGGAGAGGGAAAGGTGGTGAAAAGCCTGAGCCGTCAGTTTGAAACCGATGCGATTGACCCGCAGCTGGTGCGTGCCAGCGCGTACTGGCACGCAAAATAGTCAGGCGGCGGGATCCAGTTGCGCTTCGCTCACCTGATGTTCGAGCGAGGCGCATACCTCTTTCAGCGCTTTCTCCTGCTGGGCAAAGTAGGCTTCCATATTGCTGAGCGACGAGACGAGCAGCCAGGATTCTTCCTTCTCCAGCTCTGCCAGTTCGCTCACCAGGGCGTCGATTTGCTCACGCACCTGCGCCATCTTTTTACGAATACGTTCCAGGTCGTTCAGCCTGTCGCTCGCCATCATCGGTTCGAACCCGTGTTGCAGACGGGCGACCAGCGAGCGTATGGCCTTCACGTCGCCGCGCTGTTTGGCCTGGTTGAGTTGCACCATCATCCGGTTGGCTTCTTCTTTTAAGTCATCGGCAACCAGATCCGGGTGGCATAGCCTGCTCGCCTGGCGCCAGAGCCGCTTCAGTTCGTTCCGATCCTCTTCAGAAAGAGCCTTGCCTTTACGCAGGCGCACTTCGGCATCATGATGCTGTTCGCGATACTTCCTGTACTCTTCATTGGCCTCATCGCGCGCCTGACGCGCCGGCTCTTCTTCACGCGTTAGTCCGGTCTCCAGCTCCTGCGCTTCGGCCAACAGGGTGGCAATAAGATGACTTTGCTGCTGAAGATGCTTGCGCGCCTCTGCCGCCTGAACGGAATCCGCAGGCAGTTGTTGCCAGCGCTGGGTGAGCGTCGACAGAACCTCCACGGCCTGCGCCATATAGCGCTGGCAGCGGCGGTAATCCTCTTCCCGGCGACGCGCCTCCGCCTGCTGACGACGCAGGTTCAGCTCCGCCAGCGTTTTACGCAGGACGAGGATCTGCTGCATCAGCGGCCCGAGGCGCGAAAAATAGAGATCGTTGAACTCATCAAGCTGCTGCACCCGGGCGTTACGGCGGTCAATCAGGTCACGCAGGCGCTCCTCCAGCGCTTTCAGCTCCAGCTTGCTGGCCGCCAGCTGCGGATCGCGCCACGGGGCAACGGCACGCTGGTTTTGCAGCCAGGCGGTGATAGCACGGATGGCCGCAGTGTAGTTTTGCTGCTCAAGCGCCGCGACGATGGACAGGAGATCATCGTCAAAGGCTTCATCTTTGAGGCGTTTCAGCTGGCTCTGGATGATGTCGTCATCTTCCAGCTCAATGGCATTTTTAATGATTTCTAGCCGTTTGATCGGTGTGCTCATGATGCCTTTCGCTCTGGCGCTTAAGTATTTGAGTTAAGGGTAGTTGTGGTCAACGCTACAGGAAATAATACACACGGATGATGATCGGCGCGATGGGGGATTTCTTTAGTTTTTAGGGGTTGTGAAGGGGAACCTCAGGGGTCAGCCGGCTGAGGGAGCTACACGGGCAGGCGAGGGGCTTTCATTCGACTGAAATGTGTAGCAGTGTCTGCTCATGCTGCATGTAATTTGTTAGACATGACATGCAAAGTCTTTTCGCTATAGACGGTGGTGTTGCTGGGAATGTCTTTGTTCACAAATGACATAGCGCCGATCACAACGTTGTCACCGATGCGAATCTTATCTGCGATGATGCAGGAACCCGCACCAATACTGACGTTGTTGCCAATTACAATGGATATTGGTCCTTTATTAACATTCGCGCCGGTAATGCCAATCGTGATGTTTTGTCTTATCCGGAGAGAATGACCTATTACAGCCGAACCATTTATTACAATCCCGTGATGATGAGTAATCACCATGCCGGGTCCGATGTGCGCCCCCAACTGAATCTCAGTTCCATATTTGAAAATGAGGTTTCTGTTTAATTTAGCGGCTCGTTTTTTCAGGAACTTGTTGCCCGAGCGATGCCAGTGCGACGCGATGCGCCACCAGAAGTGGAAGCGGCGATCCGGGCATTTGATAGCTTTATGCAGCACACTGAACCACGAAAACGTCTTAGAACTCATCATTACTTCCTGACGTAAGCATTCACGTAAATGAGTTGATCTGGCTTGTTTATCCATTACTTATCTTTCCCTTTCATTTGTCGCGGGAATTTAAAGTCAAAAGACTACGGAAAGCAACTTTTTGGCGTAGTAGTTATGTGGAGAGGGCTTGTCATAATCTTGAGGGGAGGGAGCACTCTTACTTTTGTGCGACACTTTTGCCTCACCCATGCATTAAGTAACAAAAAAGCCACTCGCGGGAGTGGCTTAACTGGATGATTCTAAAGCTAAAATTTGGTGGCCCCTGCTGGACTTGAACCAGCGACCAAGCGATTATGAGTCGCCTGCTCTAACCACTGAGCTAAGGGGCCGTGGCGGTGAATTATAAAGTAACTCCCCTCAGCAATCCAGCCATTCACACCTGCCTGCTGTTTTTATAAACAATGCATAATCAATCCTTTATACTTATCTTATGATGCATAAACAGGAGTAGAGATGATCAACGATATTCTGGCCCCTGGCCTGCGGGTGGTGTTCTGCGGTATCAATCCGGGTAAGTCATCGGCGCACACCGGTTTTCACTTTGCTCATCCGGGAAATCGCTTCTGGAAGGTGATCCATCAGGCCGGTTTTACCGAAAAACAGCTTAAGCCGGAAGAAGAGCAGCAGCTGCTGGATACGCGCTGCGGTATCACCATGCTGGTCGAGCGTCCCACGGTGCAGGCAAGCGAAGTGAATCTGCATGAGCTGCGCACCGGCGGGCGGGAACTGGTGAAGAAGATTGAAGACTATCAGCCCGCAGCGCTGGCGATCCTCGGTAAGCAGGCCTACGAGCAGGCGTTCAGCCAGCGCGGTGCTCAGTGGGGTAAGCAAAACATTACTATTGGCGTAACGCAGGTGTGGGTGCTGCCGAATCCGAGCGGGCTGAACAGGGCGACGCTGGATAAGCTGGTGGAGGCATACCGGGAACTTGATGAGGCGCTGATGGTGCGGGGGCTTTAGATCCTCTGCGGCCTGAGGCCCTCTCCCACGGGGAAGGGAATAAACAAAAAAAAAGCTCCCGATTGGGAGCTTTTTGCTGTTTACCTGGGTTAGTCGTCCAGGAAGCTACGCAGCACTTCAGAGCGGCTTGGGTGACGCAGCTTACGCAGCGCCTTCGCTTCGATCTGACGGATACGTTCGCGGGTAACGTCGAACTGTTTACCCACTTCTTCCAGCGTATGGTCGGTGTTCATGTCGATACCGAAACGCATACGCAGCACTTTCGCTTCACGGGCGGTCAGGCCAGCCAGAACGTCGTGCGTGGCGGCTCGCAGGCTCTCGGTGGTGGCCGAGTCCAGCGGCAGCTCGAGGGTGGTATCCTCGATGAAATCACCCAGATGCGAATCTTCATCGTCACCGATTGGTGTTTCCATGGAGATAGGCTCTTTAGCGATTTTCAGCACTTTACGGATCTTGTCTTCCGGCATCAGCATGCGTTCAGCCAGCTCTTCCGGCGTCGGCTCGCGGCCCATCTCCTGCAACATCTGGCGAGAAATACGGTTGAGTTTGTTGATGGTCTCAATCATATGCACCGGAATACGGATGGTGCGCGCCTGGTCTGCGATAGAGCGGGTGATCGCCTGACGGATCCACCAGGTAGCATAGGTGGAGAACTTGTAACCACGACGGTATTCAAACTTGTCTACCGCTTTCATCAGACCGATGTTGCCTTCCTGAATCAGATCCAGGAATTGCAGACCACGGTTGGTGTATTTCTTGGCGATAGAGATAACCAGACGTAAGTTCGCTTCAACCATCTCTTTCTTCGCACGGCGGGCTTTCGCTTCACCGATAGACATACGACGGTTGATGTCTTTCACCTGCTCGATGGTCAGGCCGGTCTCTTCTTCAATCTGATGCAGCTTTTGCAGGCCGCGCTGGACGTCTTCTTTCACGTCGTGCAGCTTTTCAGACCACGGCTTGTTCATCGCGATAGCGGCGTTGAACCAGGTTTCGCTGGTTTCATTGCCGGTGAAGAGGGTAATGAAGTTCTTCTTCGGCATTTTGCACTGTTCAACGCACAGCTTCATGATGATGCGTTCCTGGGTACGTACGCGATCCATCATCACGCGCATGCTGTTAACCAGGTAGTCGAACTGTTTTGGCACCAGGCGGAACTGTTTGAACACTTCAGACAGTTTCAGGATCTCTTCCTGAGCGGCGGCATGGCTGCGGCCTTTCGCTTTGATGGTGTCACGCGTCACTTCGTACTGGGTACGCAGCTCGGCAAACTTCTCGCGCGCCAGTTCCGGGTCGATGCTGTTGTCGTCGTCGCTGCTGTCGTCGTCTTCTTCTTCATCTTCGTCTTCGTCGTCATCCATCTCTTCCTGAGACAGCTCAGAACCGACGTGAGTGGCGGTTGGCGCCATATCTTCTTCAGCGTTCGGGTCGACAAAGCCAGTGATCAGATCGGACAGACGCGCTTCTTCCGCTTCAACGCGATCGTACTGCTCCAGCAGATAGGTAATCGCTTCCGGGTATTCGGCAACAGAGCACTGAACCTGGTTGATCCCGTCTTCGATGCGTTTTGCGATGTCAATTTCGCCTTCGCGGGTCAACAGTTCAACGGTACCCATTTCGCGCATGTACATGCGGACCGGGTCAGTGGTACGCCCGATTTCAGATTCCACGCTGGACAGGACCTGTGCAGCAGCTTCTTCCGCATCTTCGTCAGTGTTGTTGGAGGTTTCAGCCAGCAACAGATCATCGGCATCCGGTGCTTCTTCCATCACCTGAATGCCCATGTCATTGATCATTTGGATGATATCTTCGATCTGATCTGAATCGACGATATCTTCCGGCAGATGGTCATTGACCTCGGCATAGGTCAGATAGCCTTGCTCCTTACCGCGTTGGACAAGAAGTTTCAGCTGTGACTGCGGGTTTTGCTCCATAAGACGGTATCCACACTTAATTCGTTTGATTGGTGTCGGCGATGAGGCTGCCAACCTTTAAAGCGAGGGCGTACTTATATTTTTGCCGCTGCCTCTCAGTGCGGCTGCCGGGGGCTTCCCGATCGATATTCGGCACTTAAGCCGTTAAATTTTTTATTTCTTCGCCAGTTCCTGGTTAATCATCCAGAGCTCCCGGCGTTCTTCGCTGCTTAAGCCATGGGTGCGCTCGCGAGCTATCAACTCTTCCTGGCGCAGCTCAAGCATCGAATCAAACATATGGTTGAGTGAGTCGGTGAACGTTTTTTCTGCGATATCCTTATCTGCTATATCGTCCCACATCGACAGTTTTTCAAGGGTAGCGGCCTCTTTTGTGCCGCGATAATGCTCTAAAAGTTGTCCGGTGGTCAGACCTGGCTGAGACAAACAAGTGTTGACCAATTCTGAAAATAAGCCAAGTCCGGGCAATTTTTCGTGGTTCAAACCCGCCAGCGACGGCACTTGCGGAGCAAGTTCGGGGTTTTGCACCAGTAACCCTATCAGTATACGCATGGTTGTGCGTTTTAGCTGAGGCGCCGGACGTGCCGTACCGTTTTCAGCCTGCTTTGGCATTAAACGTTCAAGCTGGCTGTCGTCCAGTATGCCGAGCTTGTTGCCTAGCTCCTGTCGCAGATAGATGCGCAGCGTTTCGCCGGGCACCTGGCTGATTAACGGCAGCGCCAGCGTACTGAGCCGCGCGCGCCCGTCCGGGGTACTCAAATCCACCTGCGGCATCAGGCTGTTAAACAGAAACGTGGAGAGCGGCTGTGCCTGCTCCATCCGTGCTTCAAATGCCGCTTTGCCCTCTTTACGCACCAGCGTATCCGGGTCTTCACCGTCGGGCAGGAACATAAAGCGTAACTGACGTCCGTCGGTCATGTACGGCAGCGCGGTTTCCAGCGCGCGCCAGGCCGCGTCGCGCCCCGCGCGGTCACCGTCGTAGCAGCAAATCACGTTGTTGGTGACGCGAAACAACAGCTGGATATGGTCCGCCGTAGTGGACGTACCCAGTGACGCAACGGCATAGTTAATGTCGTACTGCGCCAGCGCAACGACGTCCATATAACCTTCGACGACCAGAAGCCGCGGAGGTTCCGCATTTTCCTGCTGCGCTTCATAAAGACCGTACAGCTGGCGGCCCTTATGGAAAATATCGGTTTCCGGGGAGTTGAGGTATTTCGGCAGGGCATCACCCAGCACGCGACCACCAAAACCGATCACCCGGCCACGCTTGTCGCGGATCGGGAACATCACCCGTTCACGGAAGCGGTCGTAGCTTCGTCCCTGGTCGTTGGTGACCAGCATGCCTGCGTCGATGAGGGATTTACGATCTTCGCTATTGCCGCCAAAACGCTTTAACACGTTGTCCCAGCCGGGCGGGGCGTAACCAATAGCGAAACGCGCAATCACATCGTCGCTCAGTCCGCGCTTGTTCAGATACTGACGCGCAGGCTCAGCCGCAGAGTGCTTAAGAGACTGTTGATAAAACGAATTCAGGCCATCCATCAGTTGATACAGCGTTTGCCGCTGATGGCGCTCGATCTGACTTGGCCCACTGCCCGCTTCATACGGCACTTCAAGGTTATGCATCGCCGCCAGCTCTTCGACGGTTTCAACGAACTCGAGCTTGTCGTAGTTCATCAAAAAATCGACGGCATTACCGTGTGCGCCACAGCCGAAGCAATGGTAGAACTGCTTTTCACCGTTTACGGTGAAAGAGGGGGTTTTTTCGTTATGGAACGGACAGCACGCATGGTAGTTCTTGCCCTGCTTTTTTAGCTTCACCCGCGCGTCGATGAGATCGACGATGTCGGTTCTGGCAAGCAGGTCATTGATGAAAACGCGTGGGATTCTTCCGGCCATATGCCCCAAAAATTTAAGCGACTTATAAACGAAAACAAGCCGCGCATTCCTTCCGGAAGCACGGCCTTACGACTACAACTCTGTCTGTCAATTGAGGGCGTTGGCCCTCAACAGATTAGTACAGACGAGTACGGCGTGCGTTTTCGCGAGCCAGTTTCTTCGCGTGACGTTTCACAGCGGAAGCTTTAGCGCGCTTACGTTCGGTCGTTGGTTTTTCATAAAACTCACGACGACGAACTTCAGCCAGAACACCTGCTTTCTCGCATGAACGTTTGAAGCGACGCAGTGCTACGTCGAACGGCTCGTTTTCACGTACTTTAATTACCGGCATGTAACTCTCACCTTTAATAAATTCGGTTTGCCGCTGGCATCAACGCCAGCTTATTTCAAAATGGTGCGGAATTTTACTGCAAATGCTGCTGCTTTGTAAAGCACCGATGCGATTTTGAAAGGGACTTTAATAAGGGTGAGGAGTATACACGAGGCTTCTTCCTGGGGCGAACAAAGTTTTACAACAATCCGCCCAGGCTCTACACTGCGCGGTATTGAAACGAGGTAAAACAAGTCATGCGTGTACTGGGTATTGAAACATCCTGCGATGAAACCGGCATCGCCATTTACGACGACGAAAAAGGGCTTCTGGCCAACCAGCTGTATAGTCAGGTGAAATTGCACGCTGACTACGGCGGCGTCGTGCCTGAACTGGCCTCTCGTGACCACGTGCGTAAGACGGTTCCCCTGATTCAGGCGGCGCTGAAAGAGGCTGGGTTGAGTGCAAAAGATATTGATGCCGTGGCCTATACCGCAGGGCCGGGCCTGGTCGGTGCGCTGCTGGTCGGCGCAACGGTAGGGCGTTCGCTGGCCTTCGCGTGGGACGTTCCCGCCATTCCGGTTCACCACATGGAAGGGCATCTTCTGGCGCCGATGCTGGAAGACAATCCGCCCGAATTCCCGTTTGTCGCGTTGCTGGTCTCCGGCGGTCATACGCAGTTAATTAGCGTAACGGGTATTGGCAAGTACGAGCTGCTGGGCGAGTCGATCGACGACGCCGCCGGCGAAGCGTTCGATAAAACCGCCAAGCTGCTGGGCCTGGATTACCCGGGCGGCCCGATGCTCTCTAAAATGGCGGCGCAGGGAACGGAAGGGCGCTTTGTTTTCCCGCGTCCGATGACCGATCGTCCGGGGCTGGATTTCAGCTTCTCCGGGCTGAAAACCTTCGCGGCGAACACCATCCGCAATAACGACGACAGCGAGCAGACCCGCGCCGATATCGCCCGCGCGTTTGAAGACGCGGTGGTGGATACGCTGATGATTAAGTGCAAGCGCGCGCTGGATCAGACCGGGTTTAAGCGCCTGGTGATGGCGGGCGGCGTCAGCGCCAACCGTACGCTGCGCGCGAAGCTCGCCGAAATGATGCAAAAGCGTCGCGGGGAAGTGTTCTATGCGCGTCCGGAATTCTGTACCGATAACGGGGCGATGATCGCCTACGCCGGGATGGTGCGCCTGAACGCTGGCGCCACGGCTGACCTGAGCGTGTCCGTGCGTCCGCGCTGGCCGCTGGCGGAACTGCCGGAGGCGTGAGTTTTTTTGCCGGGCGGCACGTCGTTTGCCCGGCCTACGGTTTTGTAGGCCCGGTAAGCGCAGCGCCACCGGGCAATAACCGCACTACACCCGCAGCATCCCTTTCTCTTCCAGAAACGCAATAATCGTCCCCAGACCGTCACCCGCCTTCAGGTTGGTAAACGTCCACGGGCGCTCGCCGCGCATGCGGTTGGTATCGCGCTCCATTACCTCCAGCGACGCCCCCACGTAGGGCGCAAGATCGGTTTTGTTGATCACCAGGAAATCGGATTTGGTGATCCCCGGCCCGCCCTTGCGCGGAATTTTTTCCCCTTCGGCCACGTCGATCACGTAGAGGGTCAGATCCGCCAGCTCCGGGCTGAAGGTCGCGCTCAGGTTGTCGCCGCCGCTTTCCACGAAGATCAGGTCCAGATTGCCGAACTTCTCGCTTAACGCTTCTACCGCCGCGAGGTTCATTGAGGCGTCCTCACGAATAGCGGTATGCGGGCAGCCTCCGGTCTCTACCCCCACGATGCGCTCTGGCTCAAGCGCGCCCGCCTCGGTCAGGATGCGCTGATCCTCTTTGGTGTAGATATCATTAGTCACCACTGCCAGATGGTACGTGTCGCGCATCGCCTTGCAGAGCGCTTCCAGCAGGGCGGTTTTGCCCGAGCCTACCGGGCCGCCCACGCCAACGCGCAGGGGATGTTTGTAATCAGCCATGTTGACTCCTCAGGAACGAAATAGTCGTGAATATTGGGTTTCGTGGCGCGCAGAGGCGATGGCGGACAGCGGCGTAGCGGCCCCCAGCGCGTCGTCGCTGCGTGAGAAAGCCTGTTCAAACCCGGCGGCAAAATGGTCGCTCAGGTCGATAATCAGCTGCTGTGCGGCCTGCTGCCCGAACGGCACCAGCTTGACGCCCGCCATCACCGCGCTCTCAATCCAGCTGTAGCCGAGGCTCAGCGCCAGCTCGCGCGCGCCAATTCCCCAGCGCACGCCGAGCCACGCCATGCCGCCGAGCTGGCTTTGCATCAACAGCGGCAGCCATTCTGCCGGGCAGGCGGGTTCCCAGCTTTTAACCAGGCGCGTAAAGGCCGCGCCGCGGTTGCGTTCTTCCTCGCGCAGTTCGCGCGTTTCCCGACAGGCGAGCAGGTATGCCGTCCAGCGTTTTGCTGCTGCGACGTCCTGCTGCTCGCAGGCACGGTACAGGCGGATGAACAGCGGCAGGTCGACGCAGAAAAAGCTCTGCTCCATCTGCTGGATTTGCCAGCGTCTGAACGCGTCGGCGCTGGTGATCCACCCGGCCTCGACGGCCCACTCCAGCCCCTGCGACCAGGTAAACGACCCGACCGGCAGGCTACTGCTGGAGAGCTGCATCAGGCGCAGCCACTGGCGGGCGTGCTCCATTAGCTCATCAGCGCCAGCAGGGCGGAGACGATCAGCCCGCCGCCGAAGGTTTTACGCAGACCGTCGTGGCGGCGCAGCAGCAGCCCCGCCGCGAAGCTGGCGCCCAGCACCGTCGCGCTGGCGAGCATAAAACCGCTGGTGAACAGCCAGAAGCTGTGGCCAGACATCTCCACGCCGTGCGCCCAGCCGTGGAACATCGCCAGGGCAGGCACCGCCAGCAGCAGGCGTTTTTCGGTCTTAAACATCATTACGCCGCAGACCGCCAGCGAGGCGATAATCAGCATCTCCATGCCGCTAAAGCTGCCGAGCAGGCTGCCCGCAATCGCGCCAATAAGCATCATGCCGAGGGTGGCAAACGGCAGCAGGAGCCTGCGGCCGCTCAGCGCCGAGAGCACGCCCGCGCCGGTCAGCATCAGCAGGTGATCGAGCCCGGTAAGCGGATGGAGAAAGCCGGCCTGGAAGCTGTCGGTGCCGTGTCCCGGATGGGCAAGCGCCGGAACGGAAAAGGCCAGCAATAACAAGGGTAAATACTTACGCATGATGGATCCTTAATGTGAATGAGCGTGAGAGTGGCTATGGCTGTGAGCATCGCTGGCGTAAGCGCCCGCTTCCGGTTCAAACGGCAGGCTGGAGAAGATCACCTCCAGCCCGAACTGACGCAGCATGTCGTCAAGGACGTGGTCATGGTGGTAGCGCAGCTCGCCGGGCATAATTTGCAGCGGCACGTGACGGTTGCCCAGGTGGTAACAGGCGCGGGCGAGCAGGAACGGGTCGGTGCAGCGCACCACGGAAACCGACTCCGGAGCGGCGATCACTTCGATCACCTCGCTGCCGTCGTCGGTGGTCAGCAGATCCCCGTCGCGCAGCAGCAAACCGCGCGGCAGCAGCAGCCCGGCTTCGCGACCGTCGTTCAGCGCCACGCGGGCGCGGCTTTTCACCCGCACGTCAATGGGCAGCGTGACGCTGGCGGTGATCGGGTGCGCGTGGTCCAGGCGTTGGGTTAGATAGATCATCATCACTCCTCAGAACAGGAAATAGCGTTGCGCCATCGGCAAAACCTCTGCCGGTTCGCTGGTAATCAGTTCGCCGTCGACGCGTACCTCGTAGGTTTGCGCGTCAACGGTGATATTGGGCTGTAAATCGTTGTGGATCATGTCGGCCTTTTTCACCGTCCGGCAGCCTTTCACCACTGCGGTAGCGCTTTGCAGGTTGAGCTGCTGCGGCACGCCACTGGCATGAGCAGCCTGCGAGATAAACGTCAGCCGCGTGGCGTGGCGTGCGGCGCCCAGGGCACCAAACATCGGGCGGTAATGCACCGGCTGCGGCGTGGGGATCGAGGCGTTGATATCGCCCATCGGCGCGCAGGCGATCATCCCGCCTTTGACGATGGTGGCCGGTTTTACGCCAAAGAAGGCGGGGGACCAGACCACCAGATCCGCCAGCTTGCCCGCCTCAATCGATCCCACTTCATGGGCGATGCCGTGGGTCAGCGCCGGGTTGATGGTGTATTTGGCGACATAGCGCTTCACCCGGAAGTTGTCGTTATCGCCGGTCTCTTCCGGCAGCGCGCCGCGCTGAACCTTCATGCGGTGCGCCACCTGCCAGGTGCGGATAATCACTTCCCCCACGCGGCCCATGGCCTGCGAATCTGACGAGGTGAGCGAGAACGCGCCGATATCGTGCAGCACGTCTTCAGCGGCGATGGTCTCCCGGCGAATGCGGGATTCGGCAAACGCCACGTCCTCGGCGATATCCGGGTCAAGGTGATGGCAAACCATCAGCATGTCGAGGTGCTCGTCGATGGTGTTAACCGTGTAGGGCAGCGTTGGGTTGGTGGAAGAGGGCAGAATATTCGGGTGCGCGCAGGCGGTGATGATATCCGGCGCGTGGCCGCCGCCCGCGCCTTCGGTATGGAAGGTGTGGATGGTGCGCCCGCCGATGGCCGCCAGCGTGTCTTCGACAAAACCGGACTCGTTCAGCGTATCGCTGTGCAGCGCCACCTGAATGTCCATCTCTTCAGCCACCTCCAGCGAGCAGTCGATCGCCGCGGGCGTCGCGCCCCAGTCCTCGTGGATCTTAAGCCCGATGGCGCCGGCGGCGATCTGCTCGCGCAGGGCGTCCGGGTTTGATCCGTTTCCTTTGCCCAGCAGGCCAATATTCACCGGCAGCGTATCGGCGGCCTGCAACATGCGGGCGATATACCACGGCCCCGGCGTGCAGGTGGTGGCGTTGGTGCCTGCCGCGGGGCCGGTGCCGCCGCCGATCATGGTGGTGACGCCGGAAACCAGCGCCTCTTCCGCCTGCTGCGGACAGATCCAGTGAATGTGGGTGTCGATCCCGCCGGCGGTGACGATCTTCCCTTCGGCGGCGATGACTTCCGTTGCGGCACCGATCGGGATCGTCACGCCGGGCTGAATATCCGGATTTCCGGCTTTGCCGACGGCGAAGATCCGCCCGTTCTTCACGCCGATATCGGCCTTCACGACCCCCCAGTGATCGACGATCAGCGCGTTGGTGAGCACCAGATCCACGCAGTCGTCGGCGGTCATCTGCCCTTGCCCCATGCCGTCGCGGATCACTTTTCCGCCGCCGAATTTAACTTCTTCGCCGTAGATCGTGAGATCGTCCTCCACTTCGATCCACAGCTCGCTGTCCGCCAGCCGCACTTTATCCCCGGTAGTGGGGCCAAACATATCGGCATACGCCTGGCGCGAAATGTCAGCCATGTTTCACCTCTCCCATGACCTCGCCGCGAAAGCCAAAAATGCGCTGAGCGCCCGTCACCTGAACCAGCGTCACCTCTCGCTTCTGGCCTGGCTCGAAGCGCACGGCAGTGCCCGCCGGAATGTTCAGCCGGTAACCTTTGGTGGCTTCCCGGTCAAACTTCAGCGCGGGGTTGACCTCGTAAAAGTGATAGTGCGATCCCACCTGGATCGGCCTGTCGCCGTGGTTTTCCACAATCACGCTTTGGGTGTCTCGCCCGACGTTGAGAGCAATGCTGCCGGACTGGATCCGGTATTCGCCTGGGATCATCACGCGTTCCTTACACGATCGGGTTGTGGACGGTGACGAGCTTGGATCCGTCCGGGAAGGTGGCTTCCACCTGAATATCCGGGATCATCTCCGGTACGCCCTCCATCACCTGATCGCGCGTCAGGACGTGGCGGCCCGCCTCCATCAGCGTGGCGACGGTTTCGCCGTCGCGTGCGCCTTCCATGATGAAGGCGCTGATCAGCGCGACCGATTCTGGATAATTGAGCTTTACCCCGCGCGCAAGGCGACGTTCGGCAACCAGCGCGGCGGTGAACAGCAACAGCTTGTCTTTTTCTCTGGGGGTCAGTTCCATAGCGTTTCTCTTATGTCTGCCAGATACGCGGCGAACAGGCGGTTTTGGGGGTTAACAGCGGGCGAAGCGACTGCCAGATATCGCGCATCATCCGCTGGCAAATAAGGTTGTCGTGGGAGAGAAAACGCACCGACAGCAGGCCGTCGGTGAGCGTTGCCCCGGCAACGTCTTCTGACGGGGTGAGCTGTTCGCGCACCGTGTCGAGATGTGCTTCCCGGGCCGGATAGAACAGCAGCGTGCCGACCCACGGATGGCCCGCGACGGGCGCGAGATCGCCTTCGCTGAGATGCTGGCGTTCAATCAGGCGCGGCTCGCCATCCACCCACACCTCAACGCGGCTCTCCAGCGTGCCGTGGCTGAAGGTTTCGTTTATCACCGGTCGCCCAAGGCAGTACAGCTCCCACGCCAGCAGCGTGCTGGTGGCGTGCAGGTGAAAGACGGAACGCAGCGCGGCGTGCGCACCGGGGAAAATTATGGTGTCTTGCGGCAGCCACTCCAGCGTAGCATCTTCGTCGAGATAAAAATGCTGATTGAGAGAGGCCTGCGGGCCGCTGCTGCGGTAGAACTTGCTGGCGCCGGGCATGGTGATAAGGGCATGGCTTTTGGCGTCGAGCCTCACAGAAATATCCAGCGTATCACCGCCCACAATCCCGCCTGGCGGGTGCAGCAGATAAAGGTGGCAGGTTTCCCCTTCGGGGTAAAACGGACGCTGAACGGTGAGCGGCCCGGTATGACGCGCGGAACGGAGGAGGGTTTTCTCAGGGGTATAACAAAACTGGAGGGCCAGCGATGCCTGCCAGCCTTTGTATGAATTATCAGTGACCTGAGTTGCTAACATGGTGCTTCCATTTCCGCACTATCGGGATACGTTTCAGTATGCCCTGGCAGAAATGAAGGCTGTCATATGAGTCGCTTATGGATAAAAAAACCGGCTCATGTGTGCCGGGTAAGCGCAGCGCCACCCGGCAAGAAAGGCTAGCGATAATCCTCTGCATCCACATCATACCCCGACGGCTCCCAGCGGATCGCCAGCAGGGACGCCAGTCCGATAAACGGCGCCAGCGCAATCACCCAGAACACGGCGGTATCCAGTGAGGCGACCAGCAGCGGGAACAGGAACAGCGATAGCGTGGAACTGCTGCGCATCAGCGTCTGGTTTAAGCCGACGCCCACGCCGCGCAGGGAGGTTGGATAGCTCAGAGAGGCAAACGTCATGGTGTGCGCGCCGGGTCCAAAACCCTGACCAAACAGAAACAGCGCCAGCATTGCGACGGCGACCACACCTTCCGTTGTTCCGTCAGGGCGGCCAATCAGCCCCAGCCCGAGCAGCGCCACAAGCTGGCAGGCGTAACCCGCCAGTGACATTCGCCACGCGCCGAAGCGCGGAACATAGCGCACCGCCAGCAGCCCACCGACAAACGCGAAAAGCAGATTAAGCGCGAGGGAGATCAGAATGGTGGTCAGCATCGACTGCACGAAGAAGCTGGAGATGATTACCGGGAGACCAAAGGCCACGGCGTTATAGGCGAACGAGGAGACAACCGACAGCAGCGTGGCGAGCGTGGTGCGCCGCAGATAGATACCACGGAACAGGTTCAGGTAGTTCGACCATTTAGCCTTATTGACCACCGGCGCGGGCTGGTCGAGCGCATCCTGTGGCACGTGGGCATTAATGTTGTACGACTGCCGTAAAATGGACGCCGCCTCTTTCAGGTTGCCCTGATTCGCCGCCCAGACCGGGGATTCGCTCATGTAGCGGCTGCGGATGGCGATAATCACCAGCGCGGGTACCGCGCCAAAGCCCAGTATCAGACGCCAGAGCCAGTCGCTGTGGCTTTCCGGCAGTACGGCGTAGAAAAAGAGAACCAGAAGGTAAGAGATGCTGATCGCCGCATACCAGGTAGGGCACCACATCGCGACGCTGGAGGCCTTATTCCCCGGGCCTTTCAGCCTGGCAAATTCACTGAGAAACGCCATCGCGACGGGAAGGTCGATCCCGACGCCAAGGCCCATCACAAAGCGCGCGCCCGCCAGCACATATTCATTCGGGGCCAGCGCGCAGGCGATAGCGGCGACGACAAAGAATACCATGTCGGCCATAAAGACGCGGTAGCGCCCGATTTTATCCGTGAGGTAACCGCCGAGCAGCGCCCCGACAATGGCGCCAAAGGTAATCGCCGAGGCCACCATGCCGGTACCGGCGGGCGTCAGGTTAAATTCGCGGGTGATGTCTTTGATACCAAAGGCCAGTGCACCCAGATCGTAGGCATCGAGGAAAATTCCCCCGAGCGCGATACCGACCACGATGCGGGCATTTGCCCGGCCCTGAGAGCCGTCGTTAACGAGACGTGAAACGTCCGAGGCGCTGCGTACCCACCTGATGTCACCATCCGGGGTGTTTCCTGCCGTTGGAAGGGGAGTTGCGTCTGTGATTTCTGCCATTTTCTTTTTGTGTAGTGGTGTTGTGTACCTAACAGTTACCACAGGCAGAAGGTGACAAAAATCACATTTGGTTATAAGGCATAACGAACGGTTTACTGAGCGTCTTTCTTCTTACGCTTGAGCTTCGTCCAGATCTTGGTTTCCTGACGACGCCACAGGCGCTGAATGTTGTCATGATGACGCAGCAGGATCAGGCACGAGAGCATCGACACCGGGAAGGTAAATTGCGGTTTGAACCACCAGACATAGAACGGAGCGATCAGCGCGCTGACGATGGCGCCCAGCGACGAATAGCCGCTGAGCAGGATGGTCAGCAGCCAGGTGCCCGCCATCACGCCGGTGAGATCCCAGCCGATAGGCGCAATCGCACCAAACGCGGTGGCAACGCCTTTGCCGCCCTTAAAACCAAAGAAAACGGGCCAGATATGGCCGACGCAGGCGGCGATGGCAATCAGCCCCAGCCAGAAGGGCGTGACGCCCAGCGCATACGCACCCCAGACGGGAAGCATTCCTTTCAGGACATCAAAAATCAAAACCGCTACGGCTGCTCCCTTGCCGCCAATTCGTAGTACATTGGTCGCCCCCGGATTCCCGGAACCACTTTCGCGTGGGTCGGGTAACCCCGCGATGCGGCAGACCAGAATGGCGCTGGAGATTGAGCCGCAAAGGTAGGCGAGGATGATCATTCCAGGCGCGATTGCACTCATAACGCTGTTCCGTTTTGAAAATGTATCTGTATTCTCAGCATCTGTGGATAATACGCATAATTCGCCGGAAGTGGTATCCGGTTTAGCCAAAAAGCAGGCAGGTCGTGATGGATATTGTATTTATAGAGCAACTTTCGGTAATCACCACAATTGGTGTTTACGACTGGGAACAGACCATCGAGCAGAAACTGGTGTTCGATATCGAAATGGGCTGGGATAACCGCAAGTCAGCAAAAAGCGACGATGTGAATGACTGTCTGAGCTACGCCGACATCAGTGAAGCGGTCATCGGCCACGTGGAAGGACAACGTTTTGCGCTGGTGGAACGCGTGGCGGAAGAGGTGGCGGAACTGCTGCTGAGCAAGTTTAACTCCCCGTGGGTGCGCATCAAGCTGAGCAAGCCGGGCGCGGTGGCGCGCGCCGCCAACGTGGGCGTCATTATCGAGCGTGGCACAAATCTGAAAGGAAAGATTTAACGTCATAATTGCTAAACCATTTTAGGTTATATCGGTCTTAACGCTGTATCTTTCACGGTTGTCCGTGTGGGGCACCGTTTTTTTATATCTTTTTAGGGGTTTATAGATGAGCGATATGCACTCGCTGCTGGTGGCGGCAATACTGGGTGTGGTCGAAGGATTGACGGAATTTTTGCCGGTGTCCAGTACGGGCCATATGATTATCGTTGGCCATCTGTTGGGCTTTGAAGGCGATACCGCAAAGACGTTTGAGGTGGTGATTCAGCTGGGCTCTATCCTGGCGGTGGTCGTGATGTTCTGGCGTCGTCTGTTTGGTCTGATCGGCATCCATTTCGGGCGTTTGCCGCAGCGTGAAGGAGAGGGCAAAGGGCGCCTGACGCTGATTCATATCCTGCTCGGGATGATCCCGGCAGTGGTGCTGGGGCTGGTGTTCCACGACACCATTAAATCGCTCTTTAACCCGATTAACGTGATGTACGCGCTGGTCGTCGGCGGCTTCCTGCTGATTGCCGCAGAAGTGCTGAAGCCAAAAACCACGCGTGCGGAAGGTCTGGACGATATGACCTATCGCCAGGCGTTTATCATTGGCTGCTTCCAGTGTCTGGCGCTGTGGCCGGGCTTCTCCCGTTCAGGAGCAACCATTTCCGGCGGGATGCTGATGGGCGTGAGCCGTTACGCCGCCTCTGAATTCTCATTCCTGCTGGCGGTGCCAATGATGATGGGCGCCACCGCGCTGGACCTCTACAAAAGCATCGACTTCCTGACCGTGGGCGACATTCCGATGTTCGCCGTAGGCTTTATCACCGCCTTTATCGTGGCGCTGATTGCCATCAAAACCTTCCTGCAACTGATTAAGCGTATCTCGTTTATTCCGTTCGCGATCTACCGCTTTATCGTCGCGGCTGCCGTGTACGTGGTCTTCTTCTGATGACCAACCGCCCTCAGTCTTTCGGCTGAGGGCAACGTTTTTCCTTCCACGCCGCTACCGCATCAATCCGCCGTTTCGTTAGCTCTTCGCGGATCGCCGGGCCTTTAAACCCAGCCTCCACCACCTCTTTCGTTGGCATCGCTTTTGCCACTTCCCACGCTTCGCGCAGCAAACGCCCCTGCGGGTAATCGGATGCTTCAAACCCGGTGCGGCCGCGCACGTCCGCTTCGCTGGTCAGCGCAATCTGCTCCACGCGCTGCGGCTTGCGCCAGGCGTCGATATTGTCGAACAGCTTAACGATAGTGGCGGGTTTGAGGATCGGGAAAGTGTGGATCAGGTCGTGAAATTCAGCGACCAGCTTTGCCAGGTCGCGAATGTCATTCGGCACGCGCAGGCGCTGGCACAGCCCGTCAACCAGCTTCACCCCTGCCGGGCCATGCCCGTGATGACGCGGCCAGAGTGCTTTAGGCGTTAATCCTTTACCGAGATCGTGACACAGGGTAGAGAAACGCACGTCCACCTCAGGGCTGAGCATGGCAGCCATGCTCAGCGTCATCAGGGTGTGAATGCCGGTATCAATTTCCGGGTGCCATTTCGCCGGGGCGGGCACGCCAAACAGCGCGTCTATTTCCGGGAACAGCACCTTCAGCGCTCCGCAGTCGCGCAGAACCTGGAAAAAGACCTGCGGGTTGCGGGTGGTCAGGGCGTTTTCGGTCTCTTTCCAGACGCGTTCTGGCGTCAGGTGTTCCAGCTCGCCCGCCTCGGTCATGGCCGTCATCAGCGCCATCGTCTCGTCGGCGATACGGAAGCTGAGATGGGCATAACGGGCGGCAAAACGCGCCACGCGCAGCACGCGAAGCGGATCTTCAGAAAAGGCGGGGGAAATATGGCGTAAAAGACGATCGCGCAGATCGTTCTGCCCGCCGTAGGCGTCGATGATATGGCCGTTTTCGTCCTGAGCCAGGGCGTTAATGGTGAGATCGCGGCGCAGCAGATCCTGCTCCAGCGTCACATCCGGTGCGGCATAACAGGTGAAGCCGGTATAACCGGAACCGGATTTCCGTTCCGTACGCGCCAGGGCGTACTCTTCCCGGCTTTGCGGATGGAGGAACACGGGAAAATCGCGGCCTACCTGCTGGTAGCCCGCGTCAATCATCGCTTCGGGCGTGGCGCCAACCACGACCCAGTCTTTATCTTTGACCGGCAGACCTAACAACGCATCACGTACCGCACCACCGACCAGATAACTCTTCACGCCTTACACTCCCGTTTTCTCTTTTCGCAAGATGATACGTAAGTGTGGCAGAGAAGACGAGTTAGTTCATCCAGCGGTCTTTACGTTTGCGGCTTGGGATGAGATGAGGAAGCACCAGGCCCAGCACCAGACCGACGCCCAGCACGCCGCCGCCATACATAAACCACTGCATGATGATGGTACGCTGTTTATCATCCAGCTGAAGGTTAGCGGCGTTTACTTTCTTCTGCGCGACGATCAGCTCGTTTTTCAGCTTCTGGTTTTCGTCTTTCAGACCGGCGATCACGCTGTCGCTTTGCGCGACTTTCTGCTGCATCTCTGCGGTGCGCTGGTTCCAGGTGCCGTCAATGTTGTTCAGCTTATCGGTCAGGGTTTTCACTTGATTTTCCAGATCCGGCACGCGGGTGCGCAGGCTTGGCACCGTGCTCAGCTCTTTCAGTGGGATCCACGAGGTGCGGCCGGAGCTGTCACGAACCTGACCATAATTTGTGTCTGCGTTAGTTTGCAGCAGAGTCACTTCCTCGCCGGCATTTACCGTACCCACGAGGCGATAATTGTCTCCAGGGCCGCTGCGTACCCAGGTGTTCAGTTCATCAGAAACGTAACGTTTCTCTTCAGCGTGGACCGCCGTTGCGGCGCTAAAAGCGAGTAAAGTAAGTCCAATCAGGCGTAATTTAAGCATATCAGTCGTTATTTTCATAAAAAGTGGAACGATAGTAGTGGTATCAGTGTCGCTACGCAAAGGATTCATCATCAATCGGAATCATCTGTGTCATGATTTCCACTGCTTTAAACTTTTACACCCGTCAAATTGCTCATTGCGTGGCAATTTGGCGCAAAATACTATGTACTGACAAACAAATGGCGAGGAAGTTCGCCTTCATCGACGCGTCTGTGACGCACGCAAAAGTACAAGGCTATGGCACAAGAGATTGAATTAAAGTTTATCGTCGAAAAAGACAGCGCTGACGCGCTCCGCCAGCATCTGAACACGCTGTCCGGCGAGCACCATGAACCCGTACAGCTGCTCAACATCTATTACGAAACGCCGGATAACTGGCTGCGCAACCACGATATGGGCCTGCGCATCCGCGGGGCGAACGGGCGCTACGAGATGACGATGAAAATCGCCGGTCGCGTGGTCGGCGGTTTGCACCAGCGTCCGGAATACAATATCGACATCAGTAAGCCAGAACTTGAGCTGGATCGTTTTCCGGCGGAAGTCTGGCCTGAAGGGACGCTGCCTGCAACGCTGTCGGCAGAAGCAAAACCGCTGTTCAGCACCGATTTCTGGCGCGAGAAATGGCTGGTGACGGAAGGCAAGAGCCGCATTGAAATCGCGTTTGATCGGGGTGAGATTAAGGCGGGTGAAGAGCAGGAGCCGATCTGCGAGCTGGAACTTGAACTGCTGGAAGGCGAGGCGAGCGATGTGCTGAAGCTGGCGCGCAAGCTGGTGAACCAGCCAGGCCTGCGTCAGGGCAGCCTGAGTAAAGCGGCGCGCGGCTATCACCTGGCCGCCGGGAATGCGCCGCGCGTGCTGCGGGAAACCCCGATTCTGCGCGTTGTGCCGAAAGCCAGCGTTGAGCAGGGCATGGAGGCGGCGCTGGAGCTGGCGCTCTCTCAGTGGCAGTACCACGAAGAGCTGTGGGCGCGTAACGTGAAAAACGCCAAAAAACAGGTGCTTGCTGCCATGGGGCTGGTGCGTCATACCCTGGCGCTGTTCGGCGGTATCGTCCCGCGTAAAGCGAGCGCTCACTTACGTGATTTGCTCACCCAAACCGAAACGCTGATGCTTTCCGACGTGTCGGCGCAAACGGCAATCTACAGCCCGCAAAACGCCAGCGCGAAACTGGCGCTGACCGAGTTTCTGGTGACCCGCGGCTGGCGCACCTTCCTGGATGCGAAAGGCCAGACCAAAATTGCGGAGAACTTCAAACGCTTCGCGGATATCCATCTTTCCCGTCACGCCGCCGAGCTGAGAACCACCTTCGCGCATCCGCTGGGCGACCAGTATGGCGACCAGATTCCCCGTCTGGCGCGTAACATCGACTGCATGCTGCTGCTGTCCGGTGCGTATGAGGGCGTGAAGGCGCAGGCCTGGCTGGAGAACTGGCAGGGGCTTCAGCATGCCATCGAGACCCGTCAGCAGATTGAGATCGAGCATTTCCGCAACGAGGCCATTTCGCAGGATCCGTACTGGCTGCACAGCGGAAAACGTTAATTCTGGCAAGGAACCCCTGATATGCCGCTTTCTTCGCAGTTACAGCAGCACTGGCAGACCGTTTGCGAACGTCTGCCCGAGTCGTTACCCGCGTCATCGTTAAGCGAGCAGGCGAAAAGCGTGCTCACGTTCAGTGATTTTGTGCAGGAGAGCATCAGCGCCAACCCGGACTGGCTGGCAGAGCTGGAAAGCGCGCCCCCGCAGGCTGACGAGTGGCGGCATTATGCTGGCTGGCTGCAAACCGCGCTGGAAGGGGTAGCGGATGAAGCCACGCTGATGCGCGTTCTGCGCCAGTTCCGCCGCCGGGTGATGGTACGCATTGCCTGGGCGCAGGCGCTGGCGTTGGTGAGCGAAGAGAGCACCTTGCAGCAGCTGAGCGAGCTGGCGCAGACGCTGATTGTTGCCGCGCGGGACTGGCTCTACGCCGCCTGCTGTAAGGAGTGGGGCACGCCGTGCAGCGAAGACGGGGTTCCGCAGCCGCTGTTGATTCTGGGGATGGGCAAGCTGGGCGGCTGCGAGCTGAACTTCTCCTCGGACATTGACCTGATTTTTGCCTGGCCGGAGAACGGCTCCACGCGCGGCGGTCGTCGCGAGCTGGATAACGCCCAGTTCTTTACCCGCCTGGGCCAGCGGCTGATTAAGGCGCTGGATCAGCCCACGCAGGACGGTTTTGTCTACCGCGTGGACATGCGCCTGCGTCCGTTTGGCGACAGCGGTCCGCTGGTGCTGAGCTTTGCTGCGCTTGAGGATTATTACCAGGAGCAGGGACGCGACTGGGAGCGTTACGCGATGGTCAAAGCGCGGATCATGGGCGACGGCGAAGACGCCTACGCCAACGAGCTGCGCGCCATGCTGCGCCCGTTCGTTTTCCGCCGCTACATCGACTTCAGCGTGATCCAGTCCCTGCGCAATATGAAAGGGATGATCGCCCGCGAGGTGCGCCGGCGCGGCCTGAAAGACAACATCAAGCTCGGCGCGGGCGGTATACGTGAAATCGAATTTATCGTGCAGGTCTTCCAGCTGATTCGCGGCGGGCGTGAGCCCTCGTTGCAGTCCCGCTCGCTGCTGCCGACGCTGAGCGCTATCGATCGGCTGCATCTCCTGCCGGAAGGCGACGCGCAAACGCTGCGGGAGGCCTATCTCTTCCTGCGCCGTCTGGAAAATCTGCTGCAAAGCATTAACGACGAACAGACCCAGACGTTGCCCGGCGACGAGCTGAACCGGGCGCGTCTGGCCTGGGGCATGCGGGTGGATGACTGGGCGGCGCTGACGGCACGACTGGAAGCCCATATGGCGGGCGTGCGCCGCATCTTTAACGATCTGATCGGCGACGACGAAAGTGAATCGCAGGACGACGCGCTCTCCGAGCACTGGCGCGAACTGTGGCAGGACGCGCTCCAGGAAGATGACACCACGCCGGTGCTGGCCCACCTCAGCGACGACGCCCGCCATCGCGTGGTGGCGTTGATTGCCGATTTCCGCCTTGAGCTGAACAAGCGCGCCATTGGCCCGCGCGGTCGGCAGGTGCTGGATCATCTGATGCCGCATCTGCTGAGCGACGTCTGCTCCCGCGAGGATGCGCCGGTGCCGCTGTCGCGCATGATGCCGCTGCTGAGCGGGATCGTCACGCGTACCACCTACCTGGAACTGCTGAGCGAGTTTCCCGGCGCGCTGAAGCACCTGATTTCCCTCTGCGCCGCCTCGCCGATGGTCGCCAACAAGCTGGCGCGTTATCCGTTGCTGCTGGACGAATTGCTCGATCCGAATACGCTCTATCAGCCGACGGCGACGGACGCCTACCGCGACGAGCTGCGCCAGTATCTACTGCGCGTGCCGGAAGAGGACGAAGAGCAGCAGCTTGAGGCGCTGCGTCAGTTTAAGCAGGCGCAGATGCTGCGCGTGGCGGCGGCGGATATCGCCGGTACGCTGCCGGTAATGAAAGTGAGCGATCACTTAACCTGGCTGGCGGAGGCGATCATCGACGCGGTAGTCCACCAGGCGTGGGTGCAGATGGTGGCCCGCTACGGCCAGCCGACGCACCTTGCCGACCGCGAAGGCCGTGGATTTGCGGTGGTGGGTTACGGCAAGCTGGGCGGCTGGGAGCTGGGCTACAGCTCCGATCTGGATCTGATTTTCCTGCACGACTGCCCGGTTGACGTAATGACCGACGGCGTACGTGAAATCGACGGGCGGCAGTTCTACCTTCGCCTGGCCCAGCGCATCATGCACCTGTTCAGCACCCGCACTTCGTCGGGCATTCTGTACGAGGTGGACGCGCGTCTGCGCCCGTCCGGCGCGGCAGGCATGCTGGTCACCTCGACAGACGCTTTTGCTGACTATCAGAAGAACGAAGCCTGGACGTGGGAACATCAGGCGCTGGTGCGCGCCCGCGTGGTGTATGGCGATCCGCAGCTCAAAACGCAGTTCGATGCGATCCGCAAGTCAGTCATGACGACCCCGCGCGAGGCCAGCACTTTGCAAACTGAAGTGCGTGAAATGCGTGAGAAAATGCGCGCGCATTTGGGCAACAAACATCGGGATCGCTTTGATATCAAAGCCGATGAGGGCGGAATTACCGATATTGAGTTCATCACCCAGTATCTGGTGCTGCTGCACGCGCACGACAAGCCGAAGCTGACCCGCTGGTCCGATAACGTGCGCATTCTGGAACTGCTCGCACAGAACGACATCATGGACGAGCAGGAGGCCCAGGCCTTAACCCGCGCCTACACCACGCTGCGTGATGAGCTGCACCACCTGGCGTTGCAGGAACAGCCGGGCCATGTGGCGCTGGACTGTTTCACCGATGAACGCGCGCAGGTGACCACAAGCTGGCAGAAGTGGCTGGTGGAACCGTGCGTAACAAAACAAGTGTGATATTATCGCGCGCAAATTGTGAATCTTTCTGGAGTCAGGAATGAAAGTAACACTGCCAGAGTTTGAACGTGCTGGAGTTATGGTTGTCGGTGATGTGATGCTGGATCGCTACTGGTATGGGCCGACCAGCCGTATCTCTCCGGAAGCGCCGGTGCCGGTGGTTAAGGTCGACACCATTGAAGAGCGCCCAGGCGGCGCGGCAAACGTGGCGATGAACATCGCCTCGCTGGGCGCGCATTCGCGTCTGGTGGGCCTGACCGGCATTGACGATGCGGCGCGTGCGCTGAGTCAGTCGCTGGCGGACGTGAACGTGAAGTGCGACTTCGTTTCTGTTCCGACACACCCAACCATCACCAAGCTGCGCGTGCTGTCGCGTAACCAGCAGCTGATCCGCCTCGATTTTGAAGAAGGGTTCGAAGGCGTTGATCCTGAGCCGCTGCACGAGCGCATCAGCCAGGCGCTGGGCAATATCGGCGCGCTGGTGCTGTCGGATTATGCCAAAGGTGCGCTGGCGAGCGTGCAGACCATGATCCAGCTGGCGCGTAAAGCCAGCGTACCGGTGCTGATCGACCCGAAAGGCACCGATTTTGAGCGCTATCGCGGCGCAACCCTGCTAACGCCAAACCTTTCTGAGTTCGAAGCGGTGGCGGGCAAGTGCAAAACGGAAGAAGAGCTGGTTGAGCGCGGCATGAAAATCATCGCTGATTTCGAGCTGTCTGCGCTGCTGGTCACCCGTTCTGAACAGGGCATGACGCTGCTGCAACCGGGCAAGGCACCGCTGCATATGCCAACCCAGGCGCAGGAAGTGTACGACGTGACCGGTGCCGGTGATACGGTGATCGGCGTGCTGGCGGCGACGCTGGCGGCGGGTAACTCCCTGGAAGAGGCGTGCTACTTCGCGAACGCCGCGGCGGGCGTGGTTGTCGGTAAACTCGGGACCTCCACCGTTTCGCCAATCGAGCTGGAAAACGCGGTGCGCGGGCGTGCGGATACCGGCTTTGGCGTCATGACCGAAGACGAGCTGAAGGTGGCCGTTGCCGCCGCGCGCAAACGCGGTGAAAAAGTGGTGATGACCAACGGTGTGTTCGACATCCTGCACGCGGGTCATGTTTCGTATCTGGCGAACGCGCGCAAGCTGGGCGATCGCCTGATTGTGGCGGTCAACAGCGATGCGTCGACCAAACGTCTGAAAGGCGAAACGCGCCCGGTTAACCCGCTGGAGCAGCGTATGATCGTGCTCGGCGCGCTGGAAGCGGTAGACTGGGTGGTGTCGTTTGAAGAAGATACCCCGCAGCGCCTGATTGCCGGGATCCTGCCTGACCTGCTGGTGAAGGGCGGCGATTACAAGCCAGAGCAAATCGCGGGTAGCGAAGAGGTCTGGGCGAATGGCGGTGAAGTGATGGTGCTCAACTTTGAGGACGGGTGCTCCACCACCAACATCATCAGGAAGATCCAGAAAGACAGTCAGTAAAAAAACGGGCCAGCTGGCCCGTTTTTTTATGTCGGGTGGCGGCTGCGCCTTACCCGACCTACGCGATCATCCAGGCCCGGTAAGGCAGAGCCGCCACCGGGCACAACAGGCCGCACTTACTCCTGGTCATCCACCGGCGGAATAGCCGGAGCCGGCTTCACTTCTTCCGGCGCATTACGGTTTTCCAGATCGCTCAGACGCTGTTCCAGCAGCGCCAGCTTCTCGCGGGTGCGCAGCAGAACCTGAGTCTGCACGTCAAACTCTTCGCGGCTGACTAAATCAAGGCGAACCAACTGTGCCTGCAACGTCTGGCGGATTTTCTTCTCAACGTCATCACCAAACTCACGAATGCCTTTCGGCATGGACTCATGAACCTGACGCGCGATCTGCTCAATTTTCTTTGGGTCAATCATTGTCGTTTCCCTTGATGAAAAGGTGTTAGTGCCTATTGTAGCGCGTCATGCCGCGGGTTAAACAAAATTGTTTGAAGCTTATGCATTGCCCAGGGTAATCAATAGCGTTATAGTTATCTCGCTTATTCTCAGGGCGGGGCGAAATTCCCCACCGGCGGTAAATCAGCTTAGCGCTGAAAGCCCGCGAGCGCTTTGGGTGAATTCTCAAAGGTCAGCAGATCCGGTGTAATTCCGGGGCCGACGGTTAGAGTCCGGATGGGAGAGAGTAACGATCAAGTCGGGCGAGGCCCGCTCACGTTATTTTTTTGCCGCTTGTACGGCGCTCCTAAGACTGCCCTGATTCTGGTAACCATAAAGTTAATGAGGTTTTTTTACCATGAATCAGACGCTACTTTCCTCTTTTGGCACTTCAACTCAACGTGTTGAACATGCACTGGATGCACTGCGCGAAGGCCGCGGCGTGATGGTGCTGGACAACGAAAATCGTGAAAACGAAGGCGATATGATTTTCGCCGCCGAAAACATGACCGTTGAGCAGATGGCGCTGACCATTCGTCACGGCAGCGGCATCGTATGCCTGTGTATTACCGAAGACCGCCGCCAGCAGCTTGAGCTGCCGATGATGGTTGAAAACAACACCAGCGCCTTCGGGACCGGTTTTACCGTGACCATTGAAGCGGCGCATGGCGTAACCACCGGCGTGTCGGCGGCTGACCGCCTGACTACCGTCCGTGCAGCCATTGCCGATGGCGCGAAACCTTCCGATCTGCACCGTCCTGGCCACGTCTTCCCGCTGCGCGCGCAGCCGGGCGGCGTGCTGACCCGTGGTGGTCATACCGAAGCGACCATCGATCTGGTGACGCTGGCTGGCTTCAAGCCTGCGGGCGTCCTGTGCGAGCTGACCAACGATGACGGCACCATGGCGCGCGCGCCGGAGTGCATCACCTTTGCCCGTCTGCACAACATGCCGGTGGTGACGATTGACGATCTGGTGGAGTACCGCCAGGCGCACGAGCGTAAGGCCAGTTGAACGCGCTGACGTGAAAAAGCCGGGGAAACCCGGCTTTTTTGTTGCTAGTGGTAGTTAATTTTGAACAGTACCACGGTTTCAAACGGCCCGGACCGGATCGCTTTTCCCTCCACCGGTGACAGCTCTGCGGTATAGTTTTGCTCATACTGCAACGTGCTGCCCGTAAAATCCGCATACTCTTTATACTGGTTAAACGTATAGGGCTCCGTCCCGTTCAGAATACGCAGCTTTAAGCCGTTGCCAATCAGCAGCGCGGTATCGTCCGCGGTGAGCGTGTCAGTAGTGTAAAACGACGAATCCATCTTAAAACCGTCGGAGCACTGGGCGTCCTGAACTTTCGTGGTCCTGACCGAAAAGGTCCGCTTGCGCGTTTGCTGGTTCACAATGTCGCGGGCGCTAAAGGTGCCGAAATCAATTTCCTGATTTTCCGGGAAAATGCTAAAGGTTGCCCCGCAGTCCAGTACCGTAATGTTTTGCAGGCCGTTGATGTGGTACTTAAGGTTCTTCGCGTCAACCATCTGGTTCACCCCGCCCTTGCCGTCAAACTGCACCACGATGTAATCGCTCAGCGAGCTGACGTAGCCGTGGGGCGGGACGGCCTTGATTTTGACGAACAGACGCAGGCGGGCGATAAACGTGCGCGAGGTGTGGATATCGTCCGGGTTACCGGAGCAGATGCGGTTTTCCCAGCCCATCTGCCGTATCTGTGAAGGGGTGTAGATCGTGATGTTATTGTTATCCAGGCACTGATGCGTATCAACGCCGTTGGACTGGCCTGTCGCATCGTAATCCATCCCTTCATACGTGACGCCGAGCTCATAGTAAGGATCGGTTGCGGAGGGGTACGGGTTGACCCAGGCATACACATCTTCTGGCTCAAACCCGCTGGTGACGTTGTGATCGCACGTCACCGGAATTTTAATGTCGTTCGATTCCCAGATTTTTTGCCCAACCTGCGCGTTGCTGGGGATAGCAAAAGGCGAAATCGTTTTTGTCTCCTCGACGGGCCCGCCCGAGCCGCCCAGATAGCAGTTAAGCGCCAGCGCCTCTTTCAGCGGTAAAAAGGCCAGCAGAAGCAGCATGAGGTTAATGAGCTTGCGCATCAGGGCTGACCTTCCGTTCGGTGAGCTTGCAGTAAGCCGTTCCCGCGCATTGCGCATCCACTTTCCTGAGCGCGCCGTAATCGTCGATATATCCGATGCTGTAATAGCTGCCGTGATAATCCCCGGTGGAGGTGGTTTCCGTGGCATAAGGCGCAATCATCAGGCTGTCAAAGCCCGGCAGCATGGTTTTGGCGTTTTTGCTCAGCCACGCCAGCGTAATGTAGTAGGGCGTCGGGTTATGCACCGTCAGGCCTTTCGCGCTGGCGGTAATTTCCATCCGCATTTCCGTCATCTCCCCCGGTTTTTTGGCGATCGCCTTTGGACGCCAGAACAGTTTGATTCGGCTCTGCATCGCCACCTGCATCACGCTGCGCTCCTCGCTTGCGCTGCTGCTTTTAGGCGGCACTTCGCGCAGGTTGAAGTAAAACAGGGACTCCCGGTCTTTGGGCAGCTGACCGGTCGCGGCTTGTTTCACAATTCTCACCTGGGATGAGGAGCCCGCCTCAATGCGCTGAATGGGCGGAAGCGCCATAAAGTGCGCGTCTTCTTTGCGCCCTTTTTCATCTTCAATCCAGGAAAGCGCCAGGTAAGGCAGCGCCTTGCTCTGGTTGTCCACTTTCAGGCTGCTGGCCTTATCGCTTTCGGGAAAGACAATGCGCGTGCGGTCCAGGTTAATGGCGGCGTGAGTGGTAAATGCTGCGCTGAAGAGCATCAGGCACAGGCTTTTAAGCGGGGTTAATTTCATCATGATTTCTTACTGACAAGGCAGTATCAGCTGCATACTGTTTTCTAAGTGAGAAGGTAGCGAGAAGCGACACTGCTGATTGTCGCCCCACGTCACCCGAAACTGTTGTTCTGGCTCAACCGCGCCCAGCCAGACGTGGCCTTCATCGGCGACCATCCCAACCTGCAAATCGCTCTCCTTAAGTCGAACGATCGCCCCCAGCGGCGGCGTGCCTGACGGCGTTCGTAAAATGCCCGCGATGTCCTTACCCGCCCGCGTGGCAATCTGACGGTATCCAATGGCGCCCTCGGTCCAGGTGGAGGTGACGACGCGGTTGTCCACATCCACGCCATCCGGGAGGTTGTTCATATTGACCTGCACGCTGGAGGGCGTATAGCTGGAGAATGACGGCAAAACGCCAATGCCAAACCGGTTGGTCTCATCCCGCGACATGTTCAGCGGGATACTGCCCACGCCGTCGGTGCTTACCATCACGCGCGGCTCATTGCCGTAGCTGCGTCGGTGCAGGGCGGCACCTTTCGCTGTTGAGGTGAACGATCCGTTCCAGCTTGCGCTGAGGGATGTGTATTCATCGGCCTTATAGCTGCCGGATAGATTCAGATCGCCAAAGGTCGAATAATGCTGATAATTTCCGCTGACCTGCGCCCCGGCGTCCGGCTTTTCACTTTCCGCACCTGCGGAAACGCCCCATGTATTATTGCGGTCCGAGGTGTCATACCACGACACGTTATGGCTAAGCGTGTCGCTGTTGCGCAGGTCATAGTTCAGGCGATGGTCAGGATCGAGCGGTACGCTGAGCGAGAGGTAAAACTGGGTGTCGTCGTTCTCGTCTTCATCTTCGTAATGCGTTTTACTCCAGGACACGCTCACGCCCAGGTTTTTCCAGCGGCCCACGTCAAAGTTGTAGCCCGCCGTGACGCTGCCCGTTGTGGAGGGCGCGTCGTTCCACCAGGTCTGGCGCAGCATGTTCACATACAGATTCAGCGATAGTGCCGAAATATACTGGCTTGCCGTGACGCTGAGCGTCTGTTTTTCGGTCTGGCGGTCACTGTCGTCATAGTCAAGATAACGGGCGTAGCTCAAAAACTGCGGGTCCGAGTAGCGATAGCTGGCAAGCGTGAGCTGGCTGCCGGTCGTATCGAAACGCTTACTGTAGTTAACGCGGTAGCTGTAGCCTGTCTGGCTGCTTTGGCCGGGTAGCTGGCTGGTGGACTGCGTAACGTCAAACGAGAGCGCGCCGAGGTACGCCATGTTCTGGCCTATCCCGGCGGCAACGGAACGATAATGGTCGCCATCAGCCAGCGTACCGCCGTACAGGGAGGTTTGTGACAGCACGCCCCAGGAAAACTCGCCGCTCATGAAGCCGTTATCTTCAACGTCGTGAGAGGCGTCCTTGCGCGCCTTCCCGGCCGCGAGCTTGTAGCGTAGCTGGCCCTTGCGCGTTAAGAAGGGGACGGATTCGGCAGAAACCTGGAAGGTGCTCACGCGCCCGTCCTCTTCCGTCACCTTAACGTCCAGCGTACCCTGAACCGACTGATTTAGATCCTGAATAACAAAGGGGCCGGGCGGCACTTTACTCTGGTAAATCACGCGGTCGGCAAGGCTAACGGTCACCGTGGCGTTGGTCTGGGCAATGCCGGTAATTTGCGGAGCATAGCCGCGCAACGACCACGGCAGCATGCGTTCGTCGCTGATCAGCGAGGCGCCGGTGTAGGTGAAGGCGTCGAAAATCGCGGACTGGAAATCCGTTTCCCCGAGCGTCAGCTTTGCGCCGAGCGAGGGCAGGGGGCGGAACATATAGACGCGAGAAAAACGGCCGTCGTGCTCCGAGCCCGCTTCGGTATGGCTTTGCGTGTACTGGAAATCACTGCGCAGCCGCCACGCCCCCATGTTCGCACCGGCGGTGCCGTAGGTGTTGGCGTTGTCATTGCTGCTGCCGCTATCGGGCTGATAATGGCTGGCGAAAAGATTGTAATCCAGCAGCACGCCCGGTACGCCGTTATCCCAGGTGGCCGGGGGCATCCAGTCGGCTGCGCGATACTGCAACCATGCCTGGGGGATCGTCACTTTCAGCGTCTGGCTGGCCTGCTCAAAGTTGAATTTGATGTCTGGCCTGGCGGTGAAGTCAACGCATCCCTCTTTTTCCGGTAACGCCTGACGAACGTTATCCTGCAACGCAAACGTATCGGCCAGCTCGGGAGGAATACAGACCTGAACCGCATCGTTTATTTCCCGCCAGCTTAGCTGCCAGCCGTTGGCCAGCGGAATATCATTAATTGAAACCGTGACGAAATAACGCCCCGGGATAACGGATATTTGATCTTTAAAAAGCGACAAATCAACGCCGCCGCGCTGATCTTTATCGATGGCATTAATGTTGAATTCGGTGGCAGAGGCGACTTTCGTCATTAACAGGGACGTAATGATGAGTATCCATTGTAATTTATATGTCATCATCCTGTTACTCGAAGAATAATATTTCGTGCCGACTGGCATAAAATGCCAGTCGGTTTATACCGTGACGCAACGTTTTTATTTGTACATCAGGACATAGTTAGCGGTAGCTTCCACCTGGCCTGCTGTCGCGGTTTTACCTGCCGCGACTTCCATAAGCGCTTTAAAATGCAGCGTCTGCGTGGTTGAACCTGGCAGCAGGTCAATCTCGTTAGCTTGTCCCAGCGTAATGTTGGACTCCGCGTTATCCATCAAACGCACACCCACGTTCTGAGCACCGCTGGCATAGGTGTTGCTCATCAGGCTGGTATCCGTCGCGTCCGTTGCTGCGCTGGTGAAGGTGACATCGACTTTGGTAATTGGCGTGTCGGTCTCGTCTGCCGGATCGTCAAGCTGGCAGTTTTCCAGATTAATATCGACCGGAACAGGCGTTGATTTTTTGTTGGCATTGATAACGGCGGTGGTGACTTCACCCAGGTCAACTTCTTTATCAACGCTGTCTGGTGCAATGCTGCACGGCGCATCGATGACCACACCTTTGAATTTGATTTTGCCTGAACCCTGTTCTTCAGCAAAAGCAGAACCCGAAACAATGGCAGCCATCGCAACCGCTAACAGTACTTTTTTACCCATATACATGAAAATATCCTTTTTCAATTGAATTCATAATCTGAATATTAATTTTCAGAATACTCGCAAAGTATAACGGGATGAGGGAGGTGTTTGCGATTAATGAGACTTAAAGATATTTTTAGATGAGGTTAATATATAATTTATTACTATCGTAACCGGTTAATATTTCATGCAGCAGCGGCTTTTTAAGCGCAATTTAATTGGGAAATATTGCGCTTAAAAATATCCATAAAAATTCTTGATTTTCCAATTGTAAATACAGAGTCGCAGACATTGTAAAATGCAACGGCTGCGCCGGGGCGCATTAAAGAATTGCCCTCATTGATGAGGGCATCCGAGTCAGCCTATACCTGCCGTTTGCAGCAGAACCAGGCTGAGCCCCATCACCGACATGCCGCACAGCACGCCGTAGCTGGGATTATTGTTAGGGTCGATCTCTTTCGCCAGCGGCATCAGCTCATCGACGGAGAGCGCGACCATGATCCCGGCCACCGCCGCCATGATGGCAGCCATCACCACAGGCGAAACGAGGCTGCCGAGGATCAGCCACGCCAGTACGCCGCCGAGAATTTCAGCCAGGCCGGAAACGCCTGCCCAGAGCACGGCAGTCCGTTTTGAACCGGTGGCCGCGTAGACCGGGCCGGCAACGGCAAGTCCTTCAGGAATATTGTGTAAGGCTACCGCCAGCGCCACGCCAAACCCCATCTCCAGATTGCTGCTGGCCGTGACGTAGGTGGCAACGCCTTCCGGAAAGTTATGCAGGCTGATGCCGAGCGTCAGCAGGATGGCCGTGCGCTTGATGTTGCCCGGAAGGGGAGCCGCGCGCTTTTGCATCAGATCCTGAGGGTGCGCGTGAGGCAGCATGCGGTCGAGCGCAAAATAGCCCAGCAGGCCGACGATGAACATGCCGTAGCCCAGCACTGGCGACATTCCCTCGGTATGAAGGGCTGCGGGCAGCATCTCCATCAGCGAGATAAGCAGCATGATCCCGGCGGCGAAACCCAGCGAAAAGGCCAGAAGGCGGTTAGACGGTTTTTGTCCGAGCACGCCGAGGAACGCGCCGATAAAGGTCGCGGCACCCGCAAGTACGGTCAAAATCAAGGGTACTGACATGCACTCTCCTTAAGATGTATCTGACATTCAAATTTCCTGATGATGATCTTCACGGTTATCTGCGTTCATCTTCACCTGAATGCGCGTAATGTAGAACCATCAAATTGACACCTCCTTTAAGGATATCACCATGTCTTCATCTCGTATGCCAGCACTGTTTTTAGGCCATGGCAGCCCAATGAACGTTCTGGAAGATAACGTCTATACCCGCACCTGGCGTCACCTGGGTGAGACGTTGCCGCGGCCGAAGGCGATTGTGGTGGTGTCTGCGCACTGGTTTACCCGTGGTACCGGCGTAACGGCCATGGAAGCGCCGAAAACTATCCATGATTTTGGCGGCTTTCCGCAGGCCCTGTATGACACGCACTATCCTGCGCCCGGCTCCCCTGCGCTGGCGCAGCGGCTGGTGGATCTGCTCGCACCGGTTCCGGTGACGCTGGATAAAGAAGCCTGGGGCTTTGACCATGGCTCCTGGGGCGTCCTGATTAAAATGTATCCCGAGGCCGATATCCCGATGGTGCAGCTGAGCGTCGACAGCACCAAACCAGCGGCCTGGCACATGGAGATGGGCCGCAAGCTGGCAACCCTGCGTGATGAAGGCATCATGCTGGTCGCGAGCGGTAACGTGGTGCATAACCTGCGTACGGCGCGCTGGCACGGGGAGAATACCCCGTATCCCTGGGCGACGTCTTTTAACAACTATGTTAAAGACAACCTCGCCTGGCAGGGGCCGGTTGAACAGCATCCGCTGGTGAACTATCTGGATCACGAAGGCGGTTCGCTCTCTAACCCCACGGCGGATCACTTCCTGCCGCTGCTGTATGTGTTAGGCACGTGGAATGGTCAGGAGGAGATTACCATCCCGGTCGATGGCATTGAGATGGGGAGTTTGAGTATGCTTTCGGTGCAGGTGGGGTAAAAACATGCCGGGTGGCGGCTTCGCCTTACCCGGCCTGTATGTTGAGCGTAGGCCCGGTAAGCGTAGCGCCACCGGGCAAGTTTTATTCAACAAAAATATGCGGATAGAACCGCGACAGATCCTGCGTAATCAGCGCGCGATCTTCGCGAATGCCAATCCCGGCAGGTTGATCGTTAATAAGCCAGCTGCCGATCAGCGTATAGCTGTCGCCAAACTTCGGCAGTTGATAAAACTCCTGGACGATCATCCCTTCTTCACCGTACGGCCCTTCAACCGCTTCCAGCGTTTTACCGTTTTCGATAATGGAGACGTTCGCGCCTTCGCGGGAGAAGATCGGCTTAACGACGTATTTCTCCATAGGCGGGAACTCATCTTCGGCAAAGTACGCAGGCAGCAGGTTCGGGTGGTTCGGGAACATCTCCCACAGCATCGGCAGCAGGGCTTTATTGGAGATAATGCTCTTCCAGGCCGGTTCCAGCCAGCGCACGCCGGCGTCTTCCAGTTTGGTCGAGAACATCTCGCGCAGCATGTACTCCCATGGATAGAGCTTGAACAGGTTGCTGATCACCTGATCCTGCATGTCCGTAAACTGACCTTTTTCACCTAAACCGATATCTTCGATATAGAGGAACTCCGTCGCCACTTCCGCTTCGGCTGCGCAGTCCTGCAAATACTGAACCGTACCGCGATCTTCTTCGGTATCGCGGCAGCAGGCGAGGTGCAGCAGGTTGAAACCGTGCTGTTCACGCAGTTCGGCGAAACGCTCAATCAGCTTTTCCTGTAGGCTGTTGAACTGGTCGCTGCCTTCCGGCAGGTTTCCGGCATTCGCCTGATCTTCCAGCCAGATCCACTGGAAGAACGCGGCTTCGTACAGCGAGGTTGGCGTATCCGCGTTGTTTTCTAACAGCTTCGGCTCACCGACGCCGTCCCATGCCAGATCGAGGCGAGAGTAAAGCGAAGGCTGATTCGTTTTCCAGGACTGACGGATGAAGCTCCAGGTGTGTTTTGGAATGCGGAATTTGGTCATCAGCGCATCGCTGTCGATGACTTTCTCGACCACCTTCAGGCACATCTGGTGCAGCTCAGCGGTCACCTCTTCAAGCTTTTCAACCTGAGCGAGCGTGAGCTTATAGTAAGCGTCTTCACACCAGTACGGCTCGCCGTACATGGTGTGAAAGTTGAAACCGTATTCGGTGGCTTTTTCGCGCCAGTCCGGGCGCTCGACAATACTGACTCGTTCCATGATCAGCCGCCCATTGAGCGAGTCGAAGAGCCGGCCGCACTACGCTGCATGGTGGTCTGTTTCGCCACGGACTCACCGAAGCCGCCACGGGTGATGGTGCTGGTGGTTGCGGGTTTCGGTGCCATCGCGGTTTTCGGTACGGTCATCGTACGGCCCGGCGTTGCTGCGCCGTAACCCTTGCCGGTAGCATCGGTGTATTTACCGTACGCCGGGCTGTTCGGGTTTTTGGAGCTAAACAGCGGCTGCTGCTGATAGCCCGCACCGCCGCTCATCAGACGGCCCATCATATAACCCGCCATCAGCGGCATCCAGAAGCTGCCGCTGGACTGAGCCTGCGCCTGGTTTTCCGGAGCCATACCCGCCTGAGCCGGCGCCTGCTGGCACTGGCCTTCACCGAATTCAGCGACACAGTCTTCGCGTGAGGCATATTTCGGCGCGGTACGTTCCGCTTCTTTCAGGGCGTTGTTATAGGCCGTTGTACATTCGGCGGCTTTACCGGTGGCAGCCGAACAGTCGTCCGCGTTTTGGTACATCGAGACCGTTTCGTCGCTCTGCTCACAGCCTGCCAGCATAAAGACGGCAGTGACCGCCAGCGCGACAGGTGTCAGGTGGCGCGCGTTCCAGCTTTTGCGGAACGACGCGTGATTCATCGTTTTTGTCCGTTTCATATTTGTCTTCCGGGACCCAGTGGTAATAACGCTCAGGATAGAGGATGAGTGGTTGAAAATGAAGCGAAGAGGGGCGAAATGCAGGGGATCTTTACGTTGGCTTACGTTCGTGGGGATTTTGCGCCGGGTGGCGCTGCGCTTACCCGGCCTACGATTCAGTAGGCCCGATAAGCGAAGCGCCATCGGGCAATGCTTAGTTACGGAACGGGTTAGAACCGCTGCTTGCAGGTGCCGTGCTACGCGCGGCCGCTGGCTGCGCTGCTGGCATGCTACCGTTAGCGTTGAAGTTATCAACCGCGGCATCCTGCTCTGGATTTTCCGGCGCGACGCTGTCAGGCGACGTGGAAACCGGTTTACCCAGCGTGCTGTTCAGCATTTGCAGATCCTGCTCGTTCAGCGTACCCAGAGCCTGCTTGATGTTCAGCTGGTTAATCAGGTACTGGTAACGTGCGCTGGAGAGCTGCTGCTTAGCGTTATACAGCGTGGTCGTTGCGTCTAACACGTCAACGATGGTACGCGTACCGACGGAGTAGCCCGCTTCCATCGCGTCCAGAGAGCTTTGCGCAGAGACAACGGCCTGTTTGTAGGCGTTGATGCTGCTGATAGACGCGTTCACGTTGTTAAAGGAAGAACGCACGGTTTGCACCACGTTGCGGTGCGCGCTTTCCAGCTGCTCGCTTGCGCCAACAAAGTTGTACTGCGCCTGTTTAACCTGGGAGTTAACCATCCCGCCCTGGTACAGCGGCAGGGAGAAGCTCAGGCCCACTTTGTTCTGACCAATGTTGTTGTCGTCATAGGCCTGAGACGTCGTTTTAGAGCCGCTGTAGCTGGTATCCGATACGCCGGTTGAGGCGCTCAGGCTCAGGGTTGGCAGGTGACCGTCCTGTGCAAGGCGAATCTGCTCGCGTGCCAGATCCTGGCTCAGGCGTGCCTGCAACAGGGTCAGGTTGCGGTTTTCCGCTTCTTTCAGCAGGGCGTTTACCGCCTGCGGTTTGTCCGTCTTGAAGCTGTCCACGTTCAGAGAGGCCAGCTCAGGATAGTAGTTACCGGTGACCTGGCGCAGAGCTTCCAGCGCGTTGTCGAGGTTGTTACGTGCGGTCACTTCGTTAGCCAGTACGGTATCGTACTGTGAACGGGCGTTCTGCACGTCAGTGATCGCAACCAGACCCACGTTGAAACGCTGGGTGGTTTGATCTAACTGACGGTAAATCGCCTGTTTCTGCGCTTCGGTGTAGGAGAGGGCGTCAATCGCGCTCAGTACCTGGAAATACGCGGTCGCGGTATTCAGGATCAGCGTTTGCTGATCGGTCTGATAGGTGACATCCTGAATGCCCGCACTCTTTTCCTGCAAACTCAGTTCACGCCATTTGGACATATCGAACAGAGTCTGTGTAAGCTGTAAAGAGGCGCTGGTGGCATTCGAGTCGATGCCGTTGTTATCGCGAAAACCGTTAGTGTAGGTATAATCTGCACCTAAGCCTAACTGCGGCAGCAGTGGGCTACGTGCTTCGTTAATCTTTTCAAACGCAGCATCACGATCGGCCGCTGATTTACGTAAATCAGGGTTGCCCAGACGTGCCTGCTGGTAGACCTGTAACAGGTTCTCTGCCTGGCTCATTGCACTGAAGCCCGTCAGGCTCAGGCCGATAAGGATGGGGAGCAATTTCTTCATTTGCATTCCTTGTTGTGAAGCAGTATTAGCGCTGATCTAATTAAAAATAATTGCCGATTCTAACAGAATCATCCACACCAAAAGGTTGGCGTAACGTGCCATCTGGCGGTAATTTGCTCCAATCTACCATATAGCCATACAAACGGCAGCCAAACAGCCTTGAAATTCACAATTTCATCACCATTGCTACCAGGACTTGACCGATGCAAAAACCAGAAAACGTGCCTGTCACCTTCGCCAAAAACGATGTAGAAATTATTGCACGAGAAACGCTTTATAGCGGTTTTTTTTCAATGGAACTTTACCGTTTCAGGCATCGTCTGTTTAACGGTGAAATGAGCGGCGAGATCAAACGCGAAATTTTTGAGCGCGGGCATGCGGCTGTGTTGCTACCCTTTGACCCAGTGCGTGATGAAGTTGTGCTGGTCGAGCAGGTTCGCATTGCGGCTTATGATACCAGCGAAACCCCGTGGCTGCTGGAAATGGTGGCCGGGATGATTGAAGAAGGTGAGTCGGTCGAGGACGTCGCTCGCCGCGAGGCGCTGGAAGAAGCGGGCCTGGTGGTGGGGCGGACGAAACCGGTGTTGAGCTACCTGGCAAGCCCGGGCGGCACAACGGAACGTTCATCTATTATGGTGGGCGAAGTGGACGCCACGACGGCGGAAGGGATCCACGGTCTGGCAGATGAAAACGAAGATATTCGGGTTCATGTGGTGAGTCGGGAGCAGGCTTACCAATGGGTAGAAGAGGGGAAAATCGACAACGCAGCGTCTGTCATTGCCCTGCAATGGCTGCAACTGCACTATCAGAGTTTACGAAACGAGTGGAAAAAATGAAGCGCTATACGCCTGACTTCCCAGAAATGATGCGCCTGTGCGAAACCAATTTTGCACAGCTGCGCCGCCTGCTGCCGCGAAACGACGCACCCGGCGAAACGGTGAGCTATCAGGTGAGCAACGCCCAGTATCGGTTAACGATAACAGAATCAACGCGCTACACTACGCTGGTGGAAATTGAGCAAACGGCGCCGAAAATCAGCTATTGGAGCCTGCCGTCGATGACGGTACGTCTTTATCACGATGCGATGGTCGCTGAAGTGTGTTCAAGCCAGCAGATCTTTCGCTTCAAAGCGCGGTATGATTACCCGAATAAAAAGTTGCATCAACGCGACGAAAAGCATCAAATTAACCAGTTTTTAGCCGACTGGCTAAGATATTGTTTAGCACATGGAGCAATGGCGATTCCGGTTTGTTAGCGTCATAAACCTACCTAAGGACACCATTTGGAAAGCCTGTTGAACCTGACTGTTGCTGGTGGGGCGCCAGTCAGGATATTACAAATCACCGACACCCACCTTTTTGCCGAAAAGCATGAGACGCTGCTGGGCGTGAACACCTGGGAGAGTTATCAGGCGGTGCTTAGCGCAATTCATGCTGAAAACCGGCCATGCGATCTGATCGTCGCGACGGGCGATCTGGCGCAGGATCAATCTTCCGCAGCCTATCAGCATTTCGCTGAAGGGATTGCGAGCTTTAGCGTGCCTTGCGTCTGGCTACCCGGCAACCACGATTTTCAGCCCGCCATGTACAGTTCGCTTCAGGACGCGGGGATTTCACCGGCAAAATGTGTCTTTGTGGGGGACCAGTGGCAAATTCTGCTCCTCGACAGCCAGGTGTTTGGCGTTCCGCACGGTGAGTTGAGCGACTATCAGCTTGACTGGCTGGAGACAAAACTGGCCGCCGAGCCGGATCGCAATACGCTGCTGCTACTGCATCATCATCCGCTGCCGGCAGGCTGTAGCTGGCTCGATCAGCACAGCTTGCGCAATTCAGCGGCGCTGGACAGCGTGCTGGCGAAATTCCCGCGCGTGAAGCATTTGCTGTGCGGGCATATTCACCAGGAGCAGGATCTCGACTGGAACGGTCGCCGCCTGCTCGCGACGCCATCCACCTGCGTGCAGTTTAAGCCGCATTGCGCCAACTTCACGCTGGATACCATCGCGCCGGGCTGGCGCTGGCTGGAACTGCATGCCGACGGCACGCTGACCACCGAAGTTTGCCGTCTGGCCGGGGCTGAATTCCGCCCGGATACCGCTTCAGAAGGCTACTGATGTCAACGCTCCTTTACCTCCATGGGTTCAACAGTTCACCGCGTTCCGCAAAGGCGACGCAGTTTCGCCAGTGGCTTAGCGAACATCATCCGCACGTGGAGATGATTATTCCGCAACTGCCCCCCTATCCGGCGGATGCGGCAGAGATGCTGGAATCGATTGTGCTTGAACACGGCGGCGAATCGTTTGGCGTTGTCGGGTCGTCGCTCGGCGGCTACTACGCCACCTGGCTGTCGCAGTGCTTTATGTTGCCCGCTGTCGTCGTCAACCCGGCGGTCCGGCCATTTGAGCTGTTAAGGGACTTTCTCGGTGAAAACGAGAACCCCTACACCGGCCAACAATATGTGCTAGAGTCACGCCATATTTACGATCTCAAAGTTATGCAGGTCGACCCGCTTGAAGCGCCCGATCTTATCTGGCTGCTGCAACAGACGGGAGATGAAGTGCTGGATTACCGCCAGGCAGTGGCGTATTACGCATCCTGCCGCCAGACTGTAGAGGAGGGCGGAAACCATGCTTTCACGGGCTTTGAAGATCATTTCACCCAGATTGTCGATTTTCTTGGACTGCACAGCCACTGACAATCAATGCGAATTGCTAGTTTAAATCATGACGCAAACCTATAACGCTGATGCCATTGAGGTACTCACCGGGCTTGAGCCGGTTCGCCGCCGCCCGGGGATGTACACCGATACGACGCGCCCAAACCACCTGGGCCAGGAAGTAATTGATAACAGTGTGGACGAAGCGCTGGCAGGCCATGCCAAACGCGTGGACGTTATCCTGCACGCCGATCAGTCGCTGGAAGTCATCGACGACGGCCGCGGCATGCCGGTGGATATTCACCCGGAAGAGGGCGTCCCTGCCGTTGAGCTGATTCTCTGTCGTCTGCACGCGGGCGGTAAGTTCTCCAACAAAAACTACCAGTTCTCCGGCGGTTTGCACGGCGTGGGGATCTCCGTGGTTAACGCCCTGTCGAAGCGCGTGGAAGTGAACGTCCGTCGCGACGGTCAGGTCTATAACATCGCGTTTGAAAACGGCGAAAAGGTGCAGGATTTGCAGGTCGTCGGGACGTGCGGTAAGCGCAACACCGGCACCAGCGTCCACTTCTGGCCTGACGAAAGCTTCTTCGACAGCCCACGTTTTTCCGTTTCTCGCCTGTCGCACCTGCTCAAAGCCAAAGCGGTGCTGTGCCCCGGCGTGGAAATTACCTTTAAGGATCACGTTAACAACACCGAGCAGAGCTGGCGCTACGAAAAGGGTCTCAACGACTACCTGAGCGAAGCGGTTAACGGCCTGCCGACCCTGCCGGAAAAACCGTTCGTCGGTAACTTCGAAGGCGACACCGAGGCGGTGGACTGGGCGCTGCTGTGGCTGCCGGAAGGCGGCGAGCTGCTGACCGAAAGCTACGTCAACCTGATCCCAACCATGCTCGGCGGTACGCACGTTAACGGCCTGCGTCAGGGTCTGCTGGATGCGATGCGCGAGTTCTGCGAATACCGCAACATTCTGCCGCGCGGCGTGAAGCTTTCCGCAGAAGATATCTGGGACCGCTGCGCCTACGTGCTTTCCGTGAAGATGCAGGATCCGCAGTTTGCCGGTCAGACTAAAGAGCGTCTGTCATCGCGCCAGTGCGCGGCGTTCGTTTCCGGCGTGGTGAAAGATGCGTTTACCCTGTGGCTGAACCAGAACGTTCAGGCCGCAGAGATGCTGGCTGAAATGGCCATCTCCAGCGCCCAGCGTCGTCTGCGCGCGGCGAAGAAAGTGGTGCGTAAAAAACTGACCAGCGGCCCCGCGCTGCCGGGCAAGCTGGCGGACTGTACCGCGCAGGATCTCAACCGCACCGAGCTGTTCCTCGTGGAAGGGGACTCGGCGGGCGGATCGGCCAAGCAGGCGCGCGATCGTGAATATCAGGCGATCATGCCGCTCAAGGGTAAGATCCTGAACACCTGGGAAGTCTCGTCCGATGAAGTGCTGGCCTCGCAGGAAGTGCACGACATCTCCGTGGCGATCGGCATCGATCCGGACAGCGACGATCTGAGCCAGCTGCGCTACGGCAAGATCTGCATTCTCGCGGATGCGGACTCCGATGGGCTGCACATCGCCACGCTGCTCTGTGCGCTGTTCGTGAAGCACTTCCGCACGCTGGTGAAAAACGGTCACGTCCACGTGGCGCTGCCGCCGCTGTACCGTATCGACCTCGGCAAAGAAGTTTACTATGCACTGACGGAAGAAGAGAAAGCGGGCGTACTGGAGCAGCTCAAACGCAAGAAGGGCAAACCGAACGTGCAGCGCTTTAAGGGGCTGGGCGAGATGAACCCGATGCAGCTGCGTGAAACCACGCTGGATCCGAACACTCGCCGTCTGGTGCAGCTGACCATCAGCGACGAAGACGAACAGCAAACCAACGCCGTGATGGACATGCTGCTGGCCAAGAAACGTTCTGAAGACCGACGTAACTGGCTACAGGAGAAAGGCGATATGGCGGATATTGAAGCCTGATGTACTGGCCCTCAGCCTCCCAGGCTGAGGGATCGCCGGGCACCGGGGCATTGCGCCATAATCCCGTCAGCGAAACGCTGTCTTTTCCGGTTTCAAAAAACGCAGATTAACAATTGCGCCGTCGGTGGGGACGGTCTCCAGCTCATTCACATCCATATCGGTCCCTTCTGGCAGGCTGAGGCTGTCAACCGTGATGCGGTTTACTCGCCAGGGGGTGAGGTAACTCACCAGCAGATCGCCCTCTGCGTTGGTGGTCGAACCGAACTGGTTATAAAATCCAATCTTCGCCGAACCTGGCACCTGAACCAGTGCCGCAGTGCTTCCCAGCGTCTGTCCCAGGACAACCCCCTCCTGATATAACAGCACGCTGCCGCTGACGTCTCCATGATAATCACGTTGCGTGCCGCTGCGGGTCATACTGACGTTCAGCTCCCCGCTGTTGTACTGATAGCCGATACTGCTTTTCAGGGCATCGTTCCCGTGTTCGCTATGCTCCGCCGTCACGTCATAACGCAGGCTATAATCCTCCAGCAGCGAGCCATTGACGTTGATTCCATGGGTATTCTTGTTTCGGCTGGCGAGGTCAGAAACCAGTCCCACATTGGTAAAATGGCTTCCAATGCTGAAGGGGATGCTGATGTTAAATCCCAGCGTTGATTCCGGGGCAGTGTCGCCGTAGCGGTCATAGCCGCCATAAAGCGAAAAATCGACGTTCTCCCAGCTGGCGTCCAGGCTCAGGGTGAGGCTGTTACTGCTCGCCTCGCGAGCGCGTGATTTCAGCCAGCGCCACGAGAGGCTCAGACTCGAGTTTTCATCGAAGTTTTGCGTCAGCTCAATCTGGCCCTCAAGGGCACGCTGGGTGGTGTCATCATCAAAACCCCAGGCCAGCACCGAGGCGCGGTTTAACCGCTCCTCAAGCGAACGATACTGGCTACCGCGCGGGTACCACTGAAGCTGGGCGTTAAGGCTGGTTTCGGTTTGAAAAAAAGTTTTGGCATAACGCATTCGCCCGACGCTGCCGCTCAGCGCTTTGCCCTGCTGACGGTAACGGGCGTTACGTATATCCACAGACAACGCTCCCCATTTGCCCATATTGCCGCCCAAACCCACAACATGACTGAAGTAATTCTCGCCCTGCTGTATGCCACCAAAAACGGTAGCGCGCGGGGCGACGCCCCAGGAGAGCGTGCTCTGCCAGAAACGATCTTTATCCAGCTCCACGCCGTGAAAGGGTTTATAACGCCCGGCGACCAGCTCGTAACTGAACATTTTATACTGCACCAGATTGGGCATGATCGAGTACGGAATGGACCGGGTACGCTCGCTCCCGTCGCTCTCCTGAATCGTCAGCTCAAGGTTGCCCTGTAAATCTGGTGGATAAAAATCACGGATAACAAAGGGCCCCGGTGGGACGTGAATGCGATAGACGCGCTCGCCGTTCTGGCGAAGCGTGACTTCTGCTTCGCTGCGCGCATAGCCGTTAATCAGCGGCGAATAGGGCCGCCAGCTATCCGGGAACATCGCCTCATCGCTGGCCAGGGAAATCCCCCGATAGGACATACTGTCGAACAGGTTCGATGAGGTGTAACCGTCGCCAAGGTTAAGCCGGGAGCGCATAGAGGTGATACTGCGCCAGACAGAGGCTGAATTGCTGTAAGAGCCGTGCTGGCGGTCCGCCTCTCGCCAGAATGTATTCTGGTAGCGCATGCGCCATGGTCCGACGTTGAGGCCGTTTTCCAGCACGAGCGTTGCATCGGTGCCCGGCGTATCCCAACGGTACTGTGCACGTTGGTTATTGACGTCCAGCCGATAGTTAACAAACAGGGCATTAATTCCATCATCCCAGCGGCTGGTACTGACCCCGTTTTGCTGCGGATTAAACGCCTCCTGGGGAAATAAAAGCGTGAGCAGGCTGGCATCCGGACGATACCAGGACTGGAGGTCGAAGGCGTTCGCCGAGTCGGCGCTCAGACATGCCCTGGTGTCCCAGTGAAGCCTGTCAAGCACGGAGGATTTTACGCCCCACTCTTCAAGGAGAGGACGCGTCAGGCAGGGTTTACCGGAGTGAAAATCAAGAAAGATTGAGCCTTTATAGTCGTTATTAAGAATAACCCATGTCTTTTCATTTGCAGACGCAGCGTTTGCTGTCAGTAACAGCACCATCACTCGAATTGCATGGTGGATCTGCATCTGCGTTAACATCATGGGCAGCTTTTGCTGCCCACGATTAAGCTCGTTATGGCTTATTTATTGAGGGCAGCCAGCTCAGCACGAGCCTGATTCAGCTCCTGCTGAATTTCACGCAGATCGGCCTGTTTTTCTGCCAGTTTTCTCTGGTACTTGGCGATCTTCTTAGCATCACCCTTCGCTTTAGCTTCTGCCAGATCGGCCTGAACTTCAGCAACGTCGCCACGTTTTTCAGCCAGTTTTTTCTCCAGCTTACGCACGTCTTTCTGGGCATCAGCCAGAACGCTTGCGTTAGTACAGTGGGCTTTGACTTCTGCCAGGGCTTTTTTCAGGCCATTCACTTTGTAGATATTGCCGTACTGCTGGGCAATTTTGATCTCTTTTTCCAGCGCAGCGCTTTTAGCAGCACAGCTTTCAGCGGCGTGTGCTGATGCTGTAGCGAACATACCAACAGCTGCAACGACAGACAGAACGGAAACTAATTTCTTCATAGTCTTTCTCCTTTGTTGATGTATTGCCTGAACGGATGCTCCGGCAATCTCCTGTGAACAAAAGAGTACTGCAACGCGGATAGCCAAAACGATGCAGACGCGTCCTCAACGCATGTAGGACGTGGATTAAGGTTGTCGTCCTGAATCGTACCAACGCTGTAATGCGGCGCGTAGCTGCTCAAGTTCAGCTAACAGCTGGTGGATGCCGTCGCGGTCCGGGTTGGCTTCCTGGGCTTCACAGCGGGCTATCAACGCGGGCACGCCCAGTAACGCCAGCCCGCCGCGCAGTTTGTGCAGCGTCTCACGCAGAGCGGTATCCGGCGTCACGAGCCAGGCGCGCAGGTGGACAAGGGATTCATCAATGACCGAAATCTGGAGCGAAAGGAACAGGGGCAGGTTATTCCCTTCCAGCAATTCGGGCGGCAGGTTGCACGCTATTGACCCTTGCGGGCTTTCGGCAATCGGGGCAGATCCCTTCAGGGGGGCCAGCAGTTCCGCAAGCATAGTGAGGGTGATCGGCTTAAACAGACAGTGGCGCATACCGGCTTCTCTTGCCCTCTCCCGGACAACTTCCCGTGCGTCAGCGGTCGCGCCAAAGACCACAATGTCGGGGTAGTTCGTATGAATTATCTGAGCCAGCTCAAACCCACTCATGCCGGGCATATTGCAATCGGTGATCACCGCATCCGGTTGCGCATGCTGTAGTGCTTCCAGCGCAGAGGCTGAGCTGTCGGCGTCGATCGCGCGATGACCGAGCCAGTTCAGCTGCTGGCTGAGTACCATTCTGCCGACGGGATTATCATCGACAATCAAAACGCGCAGGGAGGGGCGAGAAAGCGGGGGCGCGGGCTGTATATCAGGAACATCCTGGCGTTCTGCCATTATCGGCAGCTTAAGGGAGACTGTGACCGTCGTTCCCTGTCCAGGCTCGCTGTGGATCGCTAAACTGCCGCCCATCATCATTGTTAACGTGCGGCAGATATAAAGGCCCAGCCCGCTCCCCTGTGCAACGTTAGGGGTGTTTCCCTGAGCGAAGGGCTGGAATAACCGCTGTTGGGTGGCCTCGTCGATACCTACCCCGGTATCGACGACCGTGATACGCAACAGCAGATAGCCCTCGTCACGTCCGTCGAGCTGCACGCTCAGCGTTATCTGTCCGCGTTCGGTGAATTTGATCGCGTTTCCGACGATGTTAACCAGAATCTGCCTGAAACGGCTGCGATCGACCAATACGTCCTCCCGCAGTTCGGCATCACGTTCCAGTACGAAGGCCAGCCCTTTTTGCGCCGCCATGCCTTCGAACAACATGGCGGGCTCCTCAATCAGCTTGCGCAGCGAGGAACGCTCGGGGCGAAGCACCAGGCGGCCAGATTCGATACGCGACACATCGAGTATGTTGCCGATCAAATCCAGCAGGGCCTGGGCGGCATCCCACGCCACCTGCACGGACTGGCGGTTTTGCTGGGTATCACCAGGGCGTTTCATCACGAGCTCCAGCATCCCCATGATGGCGCCGATCGGTGTGCGTATCTCGTGGCTCATGGTTGTCAGAAACACGCTCTTCGCACGGCTGGCGCGGTGCGCAAGTTTCCTGGATTGTCGCTGGGCCGAAATGATTTTCAGCATGCGCTGCTGATAGTGCAGATGGCGACGATAACCCCACGCGGCGGCGAGGCAGAGAAGGAACGCGATTGCCAGTCCGACGCTCACTACCGTGCTCAGCGCGACCTGTTTTGGTCCTGTCGACGTGAAGCTGTTACCCGCATTTCCGCCACGGGTCAGGGCATGGAGATCCTCCGGCGGAATATTAATGAGCGCTTTATTGAGAATGGTGATCAAAGGCCAGGACTGGCGGGACGCCCCGAACGAGAAGCGCATTGGGTCGATGTCGATGCTTCCCAGAATACGGAGCGCGGCATACTCTTTATTCGCCAGGAGCGTATTGGCGACGATCAGCGGCATGGCCATCATTTTGTCGTTACTGTGAACAATGCGGTTAAGCCCCTGTCGCCAGGTGTCGACCTTTTCCGTTTGGCCCCCGCTCTGCTTACGTAACCACTCTTCGGGCGACTGCCCGTCCAGGCTGAGTACGCCGGGACTCACCGCGCCAGGAACAGAGTGCGCTTGTCCGACCATCACCCAGGAGTTATAGAGCCAGGTACGGGTGGTCAGTAAATCGGTGCGCCAGATATCCCCCTGCGTCACGCCTGCAACCAAATCCGATTTTCCCGCTTTTACCGACGCCAGGGCCGCCCTTTGGGTAGGAAAACGCTGGATAACAAAGGTAAACCCGGTGCGAAGCTGTAATGCGGTCAGGACATCGGCAATAATGCCACGCATCTTGCCGCCTTTATCAAAAAAGGCAATCGGTGGGTTATCCTCGGCCACTGCCACCCGTATACGTTTGTGCTCATCAATCCATTTATTCTCCAGCGACGTAAAGACCGGTTTCTGCTCGCTGAGTGAAAGCGGGATGCCGCCATTCCACCGACGGTGTATCTCTACGCTCGCACTTTCCGGTAACGCGGCCAGAAAGTTATTCAGCACCGTGATCCAGATGCGCATCTTTGGCATTGCCGCAAAGGAAAATCCTGACACGGGGAAGGGGGTGTCGAGAGGGCGAATAAGTAAGTTGCTGATGTTGGACTGGTTCACCAGATAGCGAGCGGTGACGCCATCGCAAAAGAAAAGGTCGATTTTTCGAAACGCGAGTGCTTCCAGCGCGTGGCGTGGTGAATAGAAGGGGACGATCTCCGCGTTCGGGTAGCGCTCCAGGACGCGTTGAGGATCGTAGCCCGGCGCGATGGCAATCTTTCTGACCGCATCATCCTGTGTGGCTTCGTTATTGACCACTTCAACGGCAGAATTTGGGCTGTAAGGATGGCTCAGTATCAGCCCCTGATGATGCTGGTTATCGCTGGCCTGCGCGATGAAATCGGCTTTCCCTGCGCGTAACGCTTCCAGTGCAGCCTGATAGTTTGGGTAGCGAATCACCTCTATTTCGACGCCCAGGTTATCCGCCGCCAGACCGATGAAATCGGCATTGATGCCACCGTAATCATTCAGACCGGTGGTAATGTCATAGGGCGGCGACATCGGCAGCCAGACGGCCAGGCGGATCTTGCGGTGTTCACGCAGCCAGCGCCATTCGCTTGCGCTCAGCCCCGGGTCGGCAATCGTCTCCATGCTGCGGGAGAGAAGCTTAAGAGGTTCTTGCGCCGTCGCACCTTGAGCCATAAACGCGACGAGCAACAGCAGCAGTCCGCTAAGTATTCTCATTATCAGACTCTCTGAAGATCAGCGAAATGAGCTGATTGAGATCGTCGCAGCCACATTTTTGCAGCATCCGGGTTTTATAGGTGCTAATGGTTTTATTGCTGAGCATCAGGAGATCGGCAATCTCTTTGTTACTCTTGCCCTGTTTCAGGTAATTGAGAACGGCCATTTCACGATCCGAGAAGCGGCTTGAGAGTGATTCAGGCGCATCGCTTTTTTCATTGACGCTGGCGGCTTTGAACAGCGTTCCTTCGGGAAAACATTGATAGCCCGTCATAATAAGCCGGCACAGTGGCTCAACGTTTTCCAGCGGCATATTTTTATTGATAAAGCCCTGCGCCCCGGCCTGGAGCGTTCTCAGCGCATATAACCCTGCTGACTGGCTGGTAAAGATCAGGATTTTAAGTTCCGGGAAGTGTTGTTTAATTCGGGGCAACAGGTCGAGGCCATCGGCGTGCTTAAGTTCGAGATCCAGAATTAATAAGTCCGGACGCTGCTGATGCAGCTGGGACAGCAGTTTTTCACCTGTAGAGGTACTGACGACCATATCTCCGTGCTTCTCCAGCAGTACCTTTAAAGCAAAGCAAATTGCTGGATGATCGTCTGCAAGCAAAATCGAAATCATACTACCGCTTGTCCTTTTGGTGGCTTCACTGACTCCTTCTACCTGAGGGGCAATATAGTAATCAACAGCGCATAAGAACGATATAGTAAAAGGCTGGATTTAAGAATTTGGAGCCAGGATTAAGGAAGCTTTTACTATTTCAGCGCGGCTTATTCCGAATAAAGAATTAAATGAAATGCGGAGGTTGTTAGCTATCGGGGCAATTAAGATTTTTCCTGTTAAAAGTCCTGGCCCGGTAGAGAGTATCGCCACCAGGCCGTTCTTATTAAAACGCCATCTTCACCGTAAACTGCACTTCACGCGGATCGCCAATCTGATTGCCCAGGTTGTTGGTCGCAATCGACGACGTGTAGTAGGTCTTATCAAACAGGTTCTTCACGTTCACCTGTAGCGTCACCGGATATTGCAGCTTTATTTTGTACGCCGCAAATGCATCCGCCACGAAATAGCCCGGCAGATAATAATCTGCACCGTTGGTTGCTGAACGACGGCTCACGCCGTGCCCGCCGCCGCCAATTGTCAGCGTATTCCCGGCAAACGCATTGTGAATATCGTACGTCAGGAACAGGGAGCCGGTATGGCGAGGCACGTTCGGCAGCGGTTTACCCGCGTAGTCCGGATCTTCCAGCACTTTCGCGTCGGTATAGCCATAGCTCGCGATAATGTTGGTGTTCTCCGTAAGCGATCCGGCGAGATCCACCTCCACGCCCTGCGAGCGCACGCGGCCTGCGGTTTTAGCCACGGTTTCGCCACCCACGCTCTCGGTATACAGCACGTTGCGCTTGTGAATATCAAACAGAGCGATATTAGCCGTAATTCCGTCAAACAGGTCGAACTTAGCGCCGATTTCATAGGCATTTGACGTCTCTGGTGGCAGGTTGCCGATGTAGCTCGCAATCGACGATTGCGGCATAAACGTCTGGGAATAGTTGGCAAATAAAGAGACCGCAGGCGTGAGCTTGTAAACCAGGCCCAGCTTCGGCGTCCACTGGTCGTCGCGGCTGTCGGTGTTCACGTTAAACGGACGGCCTTTGCCCGCGTACTGGGTGTAATACTGGTAGCGCAGACCGGCAACGGCAATCCATTTATCGGTCAGGTACAGCGCGTCCTGCGCATAGGCGGAGTAGCTCTCCTGCCTGATGGTCTGGTCGCTGTCGGAGGCTGAAACGGTGGTGCACTTGCCAATATCGCCATACGTCGGGTTGTAAATATTGAAACCTTTAACGTTCTTGCAGCGGATCATATCCGTGCGCAGCAGGTCGTAATTCTCATACGAGATGCCGGTCAGGATCTCATTGTAGAAGCCTGCGATATCCACGTTCCCCTGAAGATCCGCGCGGGTGGTGTGCATCCGCTGGGTCGATCCCTGCGTGGCATCCACGCGGCGAGTCAGGTTGCCGGTTTTTGAATCGTAGGCCATCACGCGCGCCTGGTTATCGCTGTATTTGTCCTGACTAAAGCTGTAGTCGAACTTCGCGGTCCACTGGCCGTTGAGGCGATATTCCGCGTTGAGCTGAGCGAGATCGGACTGCCCGTCAGTGACGTTAAACGGCTCGTCAAAGCGGGTTTTGCGATCCACGTTTACCGGCTGCTTAGTATTGAGATCGAAAATTGTCCCGCGATCGAACGGCGTCTTATAGTCGCGATGCGAATAGAGCACCGTCACGGTGGCATCATCGCCGAACCAGGTCAGCGACGGGGCGATAAAGGTGCTGCGCTCGGTGCCAAAATTGCGCCAGTAATCTTCATCCTGATATTCACCCGTCAGGCGATACGCCAGGCGCGTGCCTTCAACCGGGCCAGTGACATCGAACTGCCCGGTGCCGCCGCCAAAGCTCGAGGAGGTGGCTGATAGCGAGCCGCCAAAGTGGGTTTCCGGGCGTTTGGTCACCACGTTAATCAGCCCGCCGGGGTCGAGGATCCCGTACAGCGTTGAGGCTGGACCTTTCAGCACTTCCACGCGCTCGGTTGACGCGTTAAAGCTGCGTGGCAGCACGGTACGCAGGCCGTTGGTCATGATCGACCCGTCGCGGTTGGCGCCAAAACCGCGGCGCACAAAGGCATCCTGCGTGCCGCCCAGGGTGTTGGTCTGCACCACGTTGCTGACGTTATACAGCGCCTCGTCGAGCGTCGTCGCGTGTTGATCTTCCAGCACTTTGTCGCTAACCGTGTTCACCACCTGCGGGATGTCCAGCATCGGCATGTTGGTTAGCGTGGCGGTGGAGGTGTTCAGGGGCTGGTAGCCGCTGGTGGCGTCAAGAGTAGCATTCGGATCGGCGGTAACGGTCAGCGTGTCGCCGTCTTTTGCCGCTGCATGTACCAGGGGAGCCATAAACACCAGTGAAAAGAGCGCGCGCCCTTTTATCCCAGAGAATGAAGGTGTGAATTTAGCCATTAAATCTGTTATCCCGAAAAATCCGGCGAGTGAAGGCTCGCGGAGAAATGTGTGAGTCATTGCCCTTACGGTCTGTTCGTTAGCCTGAATGGCATCGAACTTGTAATTGAGAATCATTCAAACATGCGCAAATGTAGTAGTAAATGAAAAAAAGAAAAAATCGACTACAGCGAATTAGAGCAGCTATTAAGCGCAACCCTAAATATTTAAGTTACTAAAATAAAACAATAAATAGTTATTCCTGACTGTGGTGTGTTATGCATTCATCCCTGGTTTTTTTAGGGCTTTACATGGCTTGACTACTACACGGCGCAGCGGCAAACTTCTTAAAAGAGAATGAGTTTTATTTTTATTTATTTTTTACGTTGGCATTCACGTGGCTCACAACACGACAACCTCGGGTCTGGTTCTGAAGAACCTTTCGGCGGGTTACCAGAAAAAAATCATCGTTGATGATATCTCCCTCACGATCCCCCAGCAGAAAATAACCGTTCTGGTGGGGGCGAACGGCTGTGGAAAATCCACGCTGTTGAGCACCATCGCGCGTCTGCTCCAGCCGCTTGGCGGCAGCGCGGTGCTCGACGGCAAAGCCATCCAAGCGCAGCCCACCAAAGCGGTTGCCCGGCAGCTCGGCATCCTGCCGCAGTCTCCGCTGCTGCCGGAAGGGTTAACCGTATTTGAGCTGGTCTCGCGCGGGCGTTTTCCCTGGCAGAACCTTATGCGCCAGTGGAGCGAGGAAGATGAGCGGGCCGTGGAAGAGGCGTTATGTTTGACGGGCACGGCGGCGTTTGCCGATTTGCCCGTGGAAAGCCTGTCCGGCGGCCAGCGCCAGCGCTGCTGGATCGCAATGGCGCTGGCACAGCAAACGCCGTATATCCTGCTTGATGAGCCGACCACTTACCTCGATCTTCGCTATCAGGTAGAGATCCTCGAACTGCTGCATACGCTCACGCGCCGGCACGGACGCACGGTGGTAGTGGTACTGCACGATCTCAACTTCGCCGTAAACTACGGTGATTCGCTGGTCTTTTTACGTCAGGGGAAAGTCGAGGGCGTATTGCACGAAGGCGACACCTGCACGCCGGCGCTCATTAAATCGGTGTTTGATGTTGATGTGCATATGTCTGTTAATCCGCTGACCGGTAAACCCTTTTTTATGCCGTTTCGTCAGGCGGCCGACAAATCATGATGCGCACGTCTCTGGCTTTCATCCTGTTCACGTTGCTGCTGGGGGCAGGTGCGATTGCCCACCTGGGCATTGGCGCGCGCGTTATCGCTCCGCGAACGGTGGTGGAGGCATTTTTCCACTTCGATCCGCGCAATTTTGACCATAACGTGATCGTCAGGCTGCGCTTGATACGCCTGTGCGCCGCCATGGTGACGGGCGCCGCGCTCGGCGTCGCGGGCGTGCTGTTGCAGTCGGCGATCCGCAATCCGCTCGGTGAACCGCACATCCTGGGGCTAAATGCCGGGGCAGCGCTGGCGGTTGTGCTGACCAGCGCCCTCGGGCTTTCACTGCCGTTTGGGCGGCCGCTGATTGCCTGCGCAGGCGCCGCCGTGCTGTTTCTGCTGGTGCTGATGTTTTCCTCTTCCGGGCGTACCGGGCTCACACCGATGAAGGTCACGCTGTGCGGCGTGGCGATGTCGGCATTTGCCTCGTCGATTACCGCCACCGTGTTGATTCTGGATGAACAGACGCTGCTCGCCATGCGGACCTGGCTGGCGGGAGATTTGGCGGGGCTAAACGCAGACGCTATCCGCAGCGCTGCTGGGGTAGCAGCCGTGGGTTTTGCGCTGGCGCTCTGGCTGTCGCCAGCGATGAACATGCTGGCGCTGGGCGACAGAATGGCGCAGGGGCTTGGCGTGTCGCTCTTAAAAACCCGCCTGTTCGCGCTGCTGGCCATTGCCCTGCTGTGCGGCGCGGCCGTTTCCATTGCCGGGCCGATCGGGTTTATCGGGCTCGTGGTGCCGCAGCTCGTGCGTCGTCTGGTTTCGGTGGATCTGCGGGTGATGGTTCCGCTTTCGGCCCTGTGCGGGGCACTGGTTCTGCTGCTGGCGGATATCGCCGCCCGCACGCTGTTTACGCCCTATGAGCTGGCAACGGGCGTCATGACCGCCATGTTCGGCGCACCGATCTTTATCTTCATGGCCTCGAGGATGTTCAAATGAATCGGGCCGGGCTGCGTGCGTTACGCCTCGGGCCCCTCTCGGCGCTGGTTCGCCCGAGGGCGCTGTGGTATCTGACCGTTTTAACTCTTGCCGCTTTACTGCTGCTGAGTTTTGGCCTGACGCACGGCTCGCTGCCCATTCCTGCTTCCGCCATCGGACGTGCGCTGTTTTACCCTGAACGTCTGACGGCGGATGCGCATTACATTGTGATGGATATCCGCCTGCCGCGCCTGCTGATGGGGGTGCTGTGCGGGGCGATGCTTGGCATGGCGGGGGCAGCCATGCAGTCCATCACCCGTAATGGGCTCGCCGATCCCGGACTCATCGGCGTGAAAGAGGGCTGTAGCGCGGCGGTGCTGCTGCTGATTTTTCAGTTTCCGGCAGTGGGGCTGGCGTGGCGTCCGCTGGTCGGCATGGCGGGTGGGCTACTCACCGCGCTGCTGGTGGTGGCGCTGTCCTGCGATATCTCGCGTCCGCGATTCATCCTGATCGGCATAGGCGTGTCGTGGACGTTTGCCGCCGCGATGGGCGTCTTTATGACCACTGCCGACGTGCGCGACGTGCAGACCGCAATGCTGTGGCTGGCCGGAAGCCTGCATGCCGCTAACTGGACCCTGCTCGGCATGGCTGCGGCCTGGGCGCTGCCCGCGTTTGCCCTGCTGCTTTTTACCGGGCGCGCCGCGGACGTGGCCTTGCTCGGCAACCAGGCCGCAACGGGGCTCGGCGTGCGCACCTCACGTCTCGCGCTGCTGCGCGTGTTTGCGCCCGTGGTGCTGACGGCGGCCTGCGTCTCCTGCGTGGGGAGTATAGGTTTTGTCGGGCTGATTGCGCCGCATATGGCGCGCCTGCTGCTGCGCGGCGGGCAAACCGCATTGCTGACGGGAAGCGCCGTGCTGGGCGCGCTGCTGGTGCTGCTGGCGGATAACGTCGGGCGGCTGGCATTCCTCCCGTTGCAGCTGCCGGCGGGCATTGTCATTTCACTGATTGGCGGACCATTTTTCCTGCTGCTGCTCTGGCAACGACGGGACCGATTTTAGGAGTGTGTGATGCGCGTACTTTTCTCAATGCTGCTGCTGGTGGGCTTTGCTGTCGGAGCCGCAGAGCCAACGCAGACGTTTACTGACGACCTGAACCGCAAAGTGATGGTGCCGGTTAAGCCGAAACGAATTGTTTCCCTGCACGACCTGGATATTACCATTCCGCTGATCGAGCTTGGCGTACCGCCGGTTGCCAGTCATGGCCGTACCCGACCGGACGGCAGCCATTTTCTGCGTTCCAGCGGTATGCTGACGGGCATCGATTTTGATAATGCCGACATCAAATTCATCGGCACCGCGGATATCGATATCGAAGCCATCGCCGCCGCGAAGCCGGACCTGATCATCACTGAGCCAACCCGCAACACGCCGGTGGAACAGCTGGAAAAAATTGCCCCGACGGTGAGTATCGATCACCTGGACGGCGGCGCGCCGGAAATCTACCGCAAGCTGGCACAGCTGACCGGCACGCAGGCGAAGCTGAAGATTCTGGAGCGTCGCTACCAGGAGCAAATCAAGGCCCTGAAGGCGACCGTCGATACCCGCAAAATCACCGTCTCGGTGATTCAGGCTAACCAGGGAAAGATTAACGCCATGCACAGCTACCATTCACTTGGGCGCGTACTGCGCGATGCGGGATTTACGTTTCCGCCGTTGATCGAGAGCATCCCGGAGGGCGGGCGCATCGACGTCAGCGCCGAGCGCCTGCCGGAGCTGGATGCTGATTTCGTCTTTGCCACCTGGCGCGGTGATACCGGCGGTAAACCGCAGGACGAGCTGGCGGCGATGGACGCGGTGATGCCGGGCTGGTGCCAGTTTCTTAACGCCTGCCGGACCGGGCATTACGTGCTGATCTCCCGCGAGGAAGCGATCTCAAATTCGTTCGCCTCGCTAGGACTGATGGTCGCGCAGGTGCAGTCGCAGATAGCGGGCCGTCCGCTGCCGGAGGCCGCACGATGATTCGAAAAATAGATGTCTACGGCGACCGCTTTCGCTCGCGGGCGCACCAGCTGACACCGCGCCTGCTCCAGGTGGCGCGCTATATCAATGAAAACCGTGAAGCCGTTATGGAACAGACGGCCATGGAGATCGCCGCAGTGCTAAAAACCTCGGACGCTACCGTGGTGCGAGCCATTCAGGCGCTGGGGTTTGGCGGGCTACGGGATCTCAAGCAGACGCTTGAGCAGTGGTTTGGTCCGGTGGTCACCTCCAGCGAGAAGATGTCCACCACGGTGAATACGCTGACCAGTGACGTCAACGCGAGCATCGATTTTGTGCTGGAAGGGCATCAGCATACCTGTAATGTGTTGTCCGAACCGGGTAACCGTTACGCGATGGCGCAGGCCGTGTCGCTGCTGGCGCAGGCGAGACAGGTCGCTATTTTTGGTATTGGCGCATCCGGCATCCTGGCCGAGTATACCTCCCGCCTGTTTAGCCGCATCGGCCTGCCGGCGATCCCACTCAACCGCACCGGTATCGGTCTCGCCGAACAGCTGATAGCCTTACAGCGCGGTGATGTGCTGGTGATGATGGCGCAAAAATCCGCGCACCGGGAAGGGCTGACAACGCTGCGTGAAGCGAAGCGCCTGGGCATTCCCACCATATTGCTGACCAACGCCACTGACTCACGCTTTAGCAAAGAGGCCAGCGTGGTGATCCACGTCCCGCGCGGTGGCGAGAAGGGCAAAATCCCGCTGCACGGCACGGTGCTGCTGTGTCTGGAGATGATTATTTTGTCCGTCGCCTCCACCGAGCCGCAGCGCACCATCAGGTCTATGAAGCGCATCAACGAATTTCACCGAGGGTTAAAGCCGGGCAAGAAGAGCGGTTGATTTACACTCTCTCCGTGTGGGCTGGATGATAAGCCGTGAGCAGTCCCCTCGATCACACCGCACGATGGTTTTTCCGGTACTGCAACGGCGTCTCGCCAATCCCTTTTTTAAACGCGCTGATAAACCACGTCACGTCGGAAAAACCCGTCTGTGCGGCAATGTCACGCACGCTTGAATCAGTGTGGAGTAAACACTCACACGCCTTACGCAACCTTAGCGTATTCAGATAGTCATGAATTTTTTCGCCCGTTTCCGCATGGAATTTTCGCGATACGTAGCTGCGGGATTTCCCCAGCTCATTGGCCAGCGCGTCCAGGCGAAATTTCTCCTGGTAATGCTCGTCGAGCCAGAACATTACCCGGCTGGCGATCCCCTGGCTGTTGCCCGGCTCACCGTCGCGATCGGCGGGAAGCATCGCAAACAGCCCGATCAGCAGGCTGGCGATACTCTCGCTGTTCATCGGCGGTTTGTAGCAGCCAAACAGATGGTCGATATAGTGATGGCAGTGGGCTAAATCGGCGACCCACGCTTCGCCCCCGCGGCGTGACAGCCGCTCCAGCCGCTGCCGGCTCTGGGGAAAATCCCGCAGGATCTTCAGCACCGCGTGCTGGTCGAGGTGAATGATGGTGCGGCGGTAAATCGCCTCTGCCTGTTCGTCCACCATCACCTTATGCAGCGTAAAAGGCGGGAAGAAAAACAGCCTTCCGGGGCGCATGGTGTAGTGACGATTATCCACGATCGCTACGCCAAAGCCCTCTTCCACGTAGAGGATCTCCAGACACTGATGCCAGTGATGGTAGCGCACGGTATTGGCAAACAGGCGGCTGAACGAGGCCACGGTATCGTTCAGGGCGATCAGTTCCAGAAGGTCGGATGTCGGCGTGTCGCGCATAGTGCAATAAAACTCAACTTTTTCCCGTCCGACCGTCTTTATAAACCACCTTTTTAAATTTTCTCAACTGGAGGTTTATTCATCGTTCACGCCTGTGACACGGCTAACATTTCTGCCCCTTGCGGATTCACTATGCTTTGCCGCAGTTGATTACGAGGGCGAACCGATGTGGGCGGCAAACAAAGAAAAATCAAATCCGTTGTCTTCACGCCAGGATGTGGTGGCGTCGTTGAATGAGCTTTTACAAGCGCTGGACACGCAATTTCCGGCAAACCGTTCACGGTTCTCGCTGGGCGATACCTGCGCCCATTACACAACGGATATTGCGCAGATGGAGGGCCTTTCCCGCGCGCTGTGGGGGCTGTTTCCGCTGATGGCGTCCGGCGAAAGCACGCCGTTCAGCGAGAAGTACCTTACCGCCATCAAGATCGGTACCGACCCGCAAAGCACCGGTTACTGGGGCGAAACCGGCCCGTACGATCAGCGTCTGGTGGAGATGGCGGCCTACGGTCTGGGACTTGCTCTGCTGGGGGAGACGCTCACCGCGCGCTTTACCGGACGCGAGGTGATGAACCTGCACGCGTGGCTCAACCAAATCACCGATGCGCAGATGCCGGACAGCAACTGGAACTATTTTGCCATTATGGTTCAGCTCGGCTTTAAGCGCGCCGGGCTGCCGTACGACCAGGCCGCCATTGACCGTCGCTTTACGCTGATGGACGCCTACTACCTCGGCGACGGCTGGTATTCCGATGGCCCGGGCCGCCCGAAAGACTACTACATCTCCATGGCCTTCCACTTCTACGGCCTGATTTACGCCACCCTGAGCGGTGACGAGGCAAGGGCGGAGGTACTGCGCGAGCGCTCGCGCCTCTTCGCGGAAGACTTTATCTACTGGTCCGCCGCCGACGGCGCCTCGGTTCCGTTTGGCCGCAGCCTGACCTACCGCTTTGCGATGGTCGCCTTCTGGAGCTCGGTGGCCTTTTCCGGGCTGGACGTGTTCACGCCAGGCATCGTGAAGGGCATCGTGCTGCGGCATCTGCGCTGGTGGCAGCAGCAGCCGATTACCGACCGCGACGGCATTCTCACCCTCGGTTTTGCCTGCCCGAACCTGGCGATGTGCGAGGACTACAACTCCCCCGGTTCACCGTACTGGGCGCTGAAAACCTACCTGATCCTGGCGCTGCCGGAGACGCATCCGTTCTGGCAGGCCGACGAGCAGCCGCTACCCGCGCTGGCTGAGACGCGCGTGATCCCGCACGCGCAGCAGATCCTGATGCACTCGAAAGACTCTCAGCACGTCGTCATGCTCACCGCCGGCCAGCTGGAGCTGAACAACTACGTCAACACCGAAGCGAAATACACCAAATTTGCCTACTCCAGCCGCTTCGGCTTCACCATTGAGCGCGGGCGTTTTGGCCTGAAGCATGCGGCCTGCGATTCCATGCTGCTGCTGGCGGACGGAGACGACTATTTCCGCGGACGTCGCGAATGCGACGAGGTTCGGGTGGAGGAAAACTATATTTTTTCGCGCTGGTCGCCGTGGCGCGACGTGCACATAGAGACCTGGCAAATCCCGTTCGGGGAGTGGCACCTGCGCCTGCACCGTATCAACAGCGCACGTACCCTGCAAACCGTCGAGGGCGGCTTTGCGGTGCTGAAAACGGACCACCAGCTGCGCGAGCGGGGAAGTTACCTGACGGCAGAAAACGGCAGCAGCGCGATTGTCGATCTCTCGCCCGATATCACCCGCGCGCCGGGCAGCGTCGTCACCCCGCCCAACAGCAGCGTGATGTTTGCCGGGTGCGCCTCCATTCCGCTATTGCAAACCGAACTCCCGCCGGGGGAGAGCTGGCTCTGCTGCGCCGTCCTGGCCTGCGAAAAACCGATAGCTGCGGCGGTACCGCAGCTGAACATTACCCATCACCAGGTTGTGATCCACGAACCCGGAAGCGAACGTAAGCTGTCGTTCACACTATAAAAAATCTGGCCCTACACGTCGGCGAGGATGATATGAAAAGTACATCGACAACCAGCAGAACGGAATATTACAAAATCAGCAGCTTTATTTTTCTCTATTTCTTTACCTGGTCTGCCAGCATTGGCCTGCTGGCGATCTGGCTCGGCCAGAAAGCCAATCTTAGCGGGTCGGTGATTGGAACCGTCTTTGCGGTTAACGGGATCTTCTCCGTTATTCTCAAACCGATCTACGGCTATATTCTCGATAAGATCGGCATGAGCAAATACCTGCTCTATTTTGTGGTGATCATGTCGGCGCTAATGGCTCCGTTCTTTATTTATGTTTACCAGCCGCTGTTAATGTCCAACACCCTGCTGGGGATTATTATCGGCGCGCTCTATTTAAGCTTTGCCTGGTACGCGGGCGTGGCAGCGTGCGAATCTTATTCCGACCGCTTTAGCCGCCTGAACGGCATGGAGTTCGGGCAAATTCGCATGTGGGGCTCGCTCGGCTGGGCGGTGGCGTCGTCCTTCTCCGGCCTGCTGTTTAACCTCTCACCGGCGTACAATTTTATTCTCGGCAGCGTGGCGTCGGTGGTGATGCTGATCGTCCTGCTGAACCTGAAAGTGAACACTAACTCCGCTCACGCAGGGGAGGTGCTGACGAAAGAGAAAATCGCCCCGTCTGACGTTTACGCCCTGCTGCGAAACCGCAAATTCTGGGCCTTCTGCCTGTACGTGGCGGGCGTGGCGTGGATGATGTTTATCGCCGAGCAGCAGTTCTCGCGCTATTTCGTCACCTTCTTCGACGATATTCACGAGGGCAACGCGGTATTTGGCTACCTCGGTACGGTGCAGTCGGGCATGGAATTTGTCATGTATATGGTGGTCCCGCTGTTTGTGAATTTTATTGGCGCCAAGCGCGGGCTGTTAATTGTCGGGCTGATTGTCGGGGCGCGTCTGATTATTTCCGGCATGTGTGACTCTCACCTGTTAATTTCCGTGCTTAAGCCGCTGTACGGCCTGGAAATATGCCTGCTGCTGGTGTCGGTCTTTAAATATATCGCCGAGCATTTCGACAAGCGCGTCAATGCCACCATGTATTTACTTGGCTATCAGGCGATGCTGTACGTTGGCAACGTGGTGGTCTCTTCTCCTGCCGGCTATATGTACGACCGCATCGGCTTTGAGCACACCTATATCATCATGGGCGCTACGGCGCTGGCCTTTACCCTTATTTCTGCCTTTACGTTATCCGCCTGTCAGAGCAAGTGGCGCGGGGCCCGTGCGCTGAACGTAGCAGAAACGTCAACACGTTAATTACGCCGTCAAAGAAGGAACCGAAATATGTTAAGTCGTATCAAAGAGGAACGTCTGTCCGCTATCGCTGCGCCCGTTGATTCCAGCGCGTTCAGCGATGAGCTGAGTTCGGCCCGCGGCCACGTTCTCGACCTGATTAGCCGTCATTTAACGGCGTTCGGCGACAAATTCCCGGCGGAGACCTGTAAAGAGGGCTTTTATCCGCTGACCGAAAACGTGGAGTGGACCACCAGCTTCTGGACCGGCCAGCTGTGGCTGGCGTGGGAGATGAGCGGCGAGGAGAAATTTCGCGCGATGGCGGAAAAACACGTGCGCTCGTTTGGCCTGCGCATCGCCGGGCGCAACGACACCAACACCCACGATTTAGGCTTCCTGTACACGCTTTCTTGCGTGGCGGCCTGGCGACTGACCGGCAACCGCGAGGCGCGCGGCTTCTCGCTGCTGGCGGCGGAGGCGCTGCTGGAGCGCTTCCATGAGAAGGCGAAGATCATCCAGGCGTGGGGCGATCTCTCCGATCCCGATCAGGCCGGACGGATGATTATCGACTGCAACATGAACCTGCCGCTGCTCTACTGGGCAACCGAGCAGACGGGCGATCCGCGTTTTGCCGACGCGGCCAAAGCGCACGTCATGCAGGCGGCGACGTACCTTATTCGTGACGATGCGTCCACCTTCCACACCTACTATATGGATGTGTTAACCGGCGCGCCACGCTACGGCAACACGCAGCAGGGCTATGCCGACGACTCGTGCTGGTCGCGCGGGCAGGCGTGGGGGGTTTACGGCTTCCTGCTGAGCTATATCTATACCGGCGATGAAACGATGATTGCCCTGTCGAAACGGCTGGCGAACTACTTCCTCAACCGCCTGCCGGAGGATTACGTCTGCCACTGGGATCTGGCGCTGGTGGGCACCGACGCGCTGCGCGACTCGTCGTCGGCAGCAATTGCGGTGTGCGGGCTGCTGGAGCTGGTGAAGCATCTGCCGGTGACGGATCCGGACCGGGAGCGTTATCTGGAGTGGGCGAAAGGCATCATGTCGTCGCTGACGAAGCACTATCTGATGGGCAAAGACGAGAAGGGCAACGGGATCCTGAAGCACTCGGTATACCACCTGGCGAGCAACAAAGGCGTGGATGAGTGCGCAAGCTGGGGCGATTACTTCTACGTTGAGGCGCTGGTGCGCTTCACCCAGAGCTGGAAGCTGTACTGGTAACGGGCAGGGGGATCACCACCCAAGCACCTCTTTTATGGCGCGCCGGTAGGGCGTATCAAGCTGGGCAGGCACGCGGCAAATATAGTCCCGCGCATGGCTGCGGGTCTGTCCGCTGAGGCTGTCGAGATAGGCGATGGCCTCGTCCACGGCAGGAACCCTGCCTTCCTGCGACGCGCTTCTGGGGGGAAGCCCGGTCCAGATGAGCGCCTCAATTCCTCTCTCCCTCGCCCATGTCGAGATCACTCCCGCGTTGCGTCCGGTTATCAGCAGCGAGCCGATACCATCGCAACGATCGTCAGGAATGCCCTCCCGCTCGCGCAGGGCCTGAGAGGCCACGCTGAGCAAAGTGGCGTTCAGCCATACCCAAAGCACAGGCAGGGCGGGCGCGTTCATGCAGATGGCGGTCGCCAGTTCGCCGCCATCGCTTACGCGGCAGAACTCGACGGGCAGTGATGGCCCGTCGGTTTGCCACTCACCGGCTACCGGTAACGCGCCGCTTTTCCAGATTAACGAGCCCCAGCCAAGACAAGCGATTTTCATGCTGTTCCTCTGCGCGACGTGAACCAATATCCTCAGACGTTATGCCTTAGGAATACGCAGCGTCTGGCCGGGATAAATTTTATCCGGGCTGGAGAGCATCGGGCGGTTCGCCTCAAAGATCTTGTTGTACTGGTTGGCATCGCCGTACACGGTTTTAGAGATGGCGCTCAGGGTGTCGCCGGATTTCACCGTATAGTAGGTTGCTTCATCTTTAGCGTCCGTTGCGGTGATATTGTTCTCCACCTCGCTGACGCCCGCGATGTTGCCGACGGCGACCTGGATTTTTTCTTTCTGCTCCTGCGTCAGCCCGTCGCCCGTTACGCTGGCTTTGCCGTCGGTGACGTTAACCTGAACTTTATCGGAACCGGGAATGTTGAGTTTCTTGAGGTGCTCGGTGATTTTGTCGCTCTGACCCTTATGATCGGTCAGATTGTCCCACAGCTTTTCGCCTGCTTCTTTCACGAAGTTAAAAAGACCCATTCCATCCTCCTGTTAAACATGAAGTCAGAATAAGCATAGCAGTTGAGCGGTAAGGTGATAAAAAAAGCCCGGTGGCGTTAACGCTTACCGGGCCTGCGGGGGAAAGTTGTAGGCCGGGTAAACGCAGTGCCACCCGGCAAATTTCACGAAACTTAAACCCCTTGCTCCAGAATACGGATGTGGGTTTCAAGGACATCCCCTTTCACCGCATCGCTCCACGCTTTCATATGCGCGGTCTGCAAATGCGCTTCAAGGTGGGCGACGGTTTCCCACTGCTCCACCATGATGATGGAGTCTGGCGCGGTTGCCTGGAAGCTAGCGTCGGTAGCGGCATCCACCATCGGCGCGTAGCCGTGGCAGCCTTCTTCCTTCAGAACGGTCGGGATGATTTTCGCGAACTGATCCAGCACCGCCTGGCGGTGATGTTGGCCGGGACGCGTACGGATTTCAGCAATTACGGTAAGCATGGTTAACTCCTTCTAATTCCAGGCTAACAGTTAAGCAAAAATTTCCGCGAGATGCTTGCGATATTCTGCGATATAGCGCGGGACGTCCGGCATTTTAATCACGTCGTTGACGATAAAGGTCGGCAGCGGCGTCATGCCAAGGAACTGATTAGCCTTGTGGAACGGCAGATACGCGCCGTCTACGCCCACGCCTTCAAAGAACTGATCGTTCTCGGTGAACGCTTCAAGAGGCGCGTTCCAGGTCAGGGAGAGCATATATTTTTTGCCCTGAATCAGGCCGCCGGAACCGTATTTTTTAGACGCATCTGAACGGGTACGACCGTCGCTGGCATACAGCGAACCGTGACCTTCGGTGAACACGTCGTCCATGTATTTTTTCACGGTCCACGGTGCGCCCATCCACCAGCCCGGCATCTGCCAGATCACCACGTCGGCCCACAGGAAGTTCTGCACTTCGGCCTTCACGTCATAATCGCTGTCCGCGCGCACGACCTTAACATCATGTCCGGCGTCGCGCAGGAAACCATCCGCGACCTCGGTCAGGGTGTCATTCAGCTGGCCTTTAGAGTGCGCAAATTCTTTTGCGCCGTTGATAATCAGAATGTTGCTCATTATTTGTCCTCGATGCTGAGAGTATGCCGGGTATTCTACGCGCGAGGACGGAGCGGAAAAATAAGCAAAATGTGCAAAGTCTTTTGCGCTAAGCGCAATAATCTTACCAGCTGACGGTTACCGCAAAGCCCCCTTGGGGCGCATTGTCCAGCGAGACGCGCATCCCGTGTAACGTTGCGATACGCTTCACGATAGACAACCCCAGGCCGCTGCCGGTGGCGTCCTGCCCGGGTGGACGATAAAAACGCTCGCCGATGCGTGCCAGCGCTTCAGGAGAAATGCCCGGTCCGTTATCGCGCACGGTAAAGCTTTGGGTATTCAGCGTCACGTCCACCACGCTGCCGCGCGGGCTGTAACGAACGGCATTGTCCAGCAGGTTACGCGCCAGCAGGCTCAGCAGCAGCGGCTGCCCATGACGCATCACCTCGGGCGCATTAACGTTGAGCCGAACATCAATGCCCGCCTGCTGCGCCGGATGCCAGATGTCCAGCACCGCGGATTGCAGCAAATCAGCCATCGCCACGGGTTCGATGTCATCAAGGTTATCCAGTGAATCCAGGCGCGACAGGGTAAGAAGCTGGTCCACCAGCCGGGAGGCGCGGTCGATGCCCGCATGCAGTTGCCCCAGCGCTTTAGACTGCGCCTCGGGATCGTCGTGGGAAAGCTGCGCCACGTCGGTTTGCACCTTCAGCGCGGCCAGCGGGCTGCGCAGCTCGTGGGCGGCGTCCGAGGTGAAGCGGCGCTCGCGGGCCATCATCTCCTGCGTACGGGCAAAAAGATGGTTAAGCGCATCAAGCAGGGGACGAACCTCCGTCGGCACGCCGTGGGTGGGCAGCGTATCGGTCGCATCCGGCGAGCGCGAGCGCAGGGTCTGCGCCAGGTTTTTCAACGGCTTCAGTTCCCGGCTCAGCAGGACAATCAGCAACAGCAGCATCACGGGCAGCGCCACCAGCCACGGCGTCAGCTGCGAACTGACCACGTCCAGCGCCATATCCTGTCGGTACTCCCACTCCTGACCGACCACCACGCGGTATTTCCCGTCCGGGGAGGTTAGCCACAGGAAACGCCATTCGTCGCTGTCATCCTGCAACCGACCGTCTTCAAACCCGTCCCGGCGGTAGTGATAGGGGATGTCGCGCCCGTTCTCGCCGTCGTTAAGCACCATGCTACCGCCGGCGGTGAAGATCGCGAAGGCCAGCGCGTCGTCGTCAAGATGGCCGTGTTTCGCTTTTTTCGGCACCTCGCGCATACGCTCCGGCGCGCGGAGTTCGTCCACGTCCATCGTCAGCAGCCGTTTGGCAAACAGCATCTGCTGGGTATCGAACAGTTTATCGAGCTTGTCGGTTGTCTGGTGCCAGGCGACCACGCTTGCGGCAAACCAGGCCGCCAGGGAAAGCAGCAAAAAGAGCAGCGTCAGGCGCAGCTTCAGGCTCAGGCGTTGGGTCAGTTTCATGCGTCACCCAGGGTATAACCGATGCCGTGCACGGTGCGGATAAATTCGCTGCCGAGCTTGCGGCGTAAATGATGTACATGGACTTCGACGGCGTTGCTGGAGACGTCATCATCCCAGTTGTAGAGTTTCTCTTCGATGGCCTTGCGCGGCAGCACGCGGCCCGCGTTGCGCATCAGCAGTTCCAGCAGGGCGAACTCTTTTGGTTTAAGCACCAGCGTTTCGCCGTCCAGCGTGGCGACAAGGCTTGTCGGGTCGAACGTGACCTTGCCGTGACGCAGCTCGCTGCGCGCCTGCCCGTGGCTGCGGCGCACCAGCGCTTCGAGGCGGGCTGCCACTTCAATCAGCGCGAACGGTTTACACAGGTAATCATCCGCCCCCAGGCGTAAGCCTTCCACGCGCTGGTTCAGCGCATCCCGCGCCGTCAGGATCAGCACCGGCTCGCTCTTACCGCTTTCGCGCCAGGCGCGCAGGATCTCAAGGCCGTCCATTTCCGGCAGCGTCAGGTCCAGCACCACGGCATCGTACGGCGCGGTGTACAGGGCCGCCTGACCGGTTTTACCGTCGGTAAACCAGTCCACGTTAAAGCCCATTTTGCTTAAGCCCGCTTTGATGCCATCGCCGATAAGCTTGTCGTCTTCTACCAGTAAAATGCGCATTGTCCCTCCTTGATGCCGTCAGTAAACCTTCTGCACGCGCATGCTGTACAGTAAAAATAAATAAATTTTCCCCTTAAGAAGTTGTTAAGGTTTACCCTGTTTAATGGATTGTGAAACGACATTAAAGGGAGAGATTAAGATGAAAAAATACGCTGCAATTGCTGCCATCATGATGATGACCACTGCCCCTGTTTTTGCTGCACAGGGCGGCTTCACGGGCCCATCTGCAACACAGACCCAGACGCAAACCCAGCAGGGCGGCTTTGTCGATAACAACGCCAACCTCACCACCGCGGCTAAAGTGAAAGACATGAAGGACGACAGCTGGGTGAAGCTGCGCGGTAATATCACCGAGCGCCTGTCCGATGACCGTTACACCTTCCGCGACGAAAGCGGCACGGTGGTGGTTGAGATCGACCACAAGCGCTGGAACGGCGTGACGGTGACGCCACAGGATAAAGTCGAGCTTCAGGGGAAAATCGATAAAGACTGGAACGAGTTTGAAATCGACGTGAAGCAGGTTATCAAGCTGAACAAATAACCCGGAGAGGGCCGCATGAGCGGCCCTTTTTCTTTGTGACTCAACTCGCCAGATGAGGTAGTATCTGCGGCAATATTGCCTGAAACCCATCGGTTTCTGAGTTGAGGAATCACACGTAATGAGCGATATGGCAGAGCGCCTCGCGCTACATGAATTCACGGAAAACGCCTACCTGAACTACTCCATGTACGTCATCATGGACAGGGCGTTGCCGTTTATCGGGGATGGCCTGAAGCCCGTTCAGCGCCGCATCGTCTATGCGATGTCCGAACTGGGGCTGAATGCTACCGCCAAGTTCAAGAAATCCGCCCGTACCGTTGGTGACGTGCTGGGTAAATACCATCCGCACGGCGACAGCGCCTGCTATGAAGCGATGGTGCTGATGGCCCAGCCGTTCTCTTATCGCTATCCGCTGGTGGATGGCCAGGGGAACTGGGGGGCACCGGACGATCCGAAATCCTTCGCGGCGATGCGTTACACCGAATCCCGTCTGTCTAAATATGCCGAAGTGCTGCTGGGCGAGCTGGGGCAGGGCACGGTTGACTGGGTGCCAAACTTCGACGGTACGATGCAGGAGCCGAAAATGCTGCCTGCCCGCCTGCCGAACATCCTGCTGAACGGCACCACCGGTATCGCCGTGGGTATGGCGACGGACATTCCGCCGCACAACCTGCGTGAAGTGGCGAAAGCCGCCATCACCCTGATTGAGCAGCCGAAAACCTCGCTGGACGATCTGCTGGATATCGTGCAGGGGCCGGATTATCCGACCGAAGCCGAGATCATCACCTCGCGTGCTGAAATTCGCAAAATCTACCAGAACGGTCGCGGCTCCGTGCGCATGCGCGCGGTATGGACCAAAGAGGATGGCGCGGTGGTGATCACCGCGCTGCCGCACCAGGTTTCCGGGGCCAAAGTGCTGGAGCAGATCGCCACCCAGATGCGCAATAAAAAGCTGCCGATGGTGGACGACCTGCGCGACGAATCGGATCACGAAAACCCGACCCGTCTGGTGATTGTGCCGCGCTCTAACCGCGTGGACATGGAGCAGGTGATGAACCACCTGTTCGCCACTACCGATCTGGAAAAAAGCTATCGCATCAACCTGAACATGATTGGTCTGGACGGTCGTCCGGCAGTCAAAAACCTGCTGGAGATCCTCACCGAATGGCTGGCCTTCCGCCGCGATACGGTGCGCCGTCGTCTGAACCATCGTCTGGAAAAAGTGCTTAAGCGCCTGCATATTCTTGAAGGTTTGCTGGTGGCGTTCCTCAACATTGACGACGTGATCGAAATCATTCGTACCGAGGACGAACCTAAGCCCGCCCTGATGTCGCGCTTTGGCATCAGTGAAACCCAGGCCGAAGCAATTCTCGAACTGAAGCTGCGCCATCTCGCTAAGCTGGAAGAGATGAAGATCCGCGGCGAGCAGGACGAGCTGGAAAAAGAGCGCGATCAGCTTCAGGCGATTCTGGCGTCCGAGCGCAAGATGAACACCCTGCTGAAGAAAGAGTTGCAGGCCGACGCCGACGCCTTTGGCGATGACCGTCGTTCTCCGCTGCACGAGCGCGAAGAAGCGAAGGCGATGAACGAGCACGACATGCTGCCGTCCGAGCCGGTAACTATCGTGCTGTCCCAGAGCGGTTGGGTGCGTAGCGCCAAAGGCCACGATATCGACGCGCCGGGCCTGAGCTACAAGTCCGGCGACAGCTTTAAGGCGGCGGTGAAAGGCAAGAGCAACCAGCCGGTGGCGTTTATCGACTCCACGGGCCGCAGCTACGCCATTGACCCGATCACCCTGCCGTCCGCGCGCGGGCAGGGCGAGCCGCTGACCGGCAAGCTTACGCTGCCGCCGGGCGCCACGGTTGACCATATGCTGATGGAAGCCGACGACCAGAAGCTGCTGATGGCCTCCGATGCGGGCTACGGCTTTATCTGTACCTTTAACGATCTGGTGTCGCGTAACCGTGCCGGTAAAGCGCTGATCAGCCTGCCGGATAACGCACACGTGATGCCGCCGCTGATCATCGAGAACGAAAGCGACATGCTGCTGGCGATCACCTCTGCCGGACGTATGCTCATGTTCCCGGTCAGCGATCTGCCGGAGCTGTCGAAAGGGAAGGGCAACAAGATCATCAGTATCCCGTCAGCGGAAGCGGCAAAAGGCGAAGATGGCCTGGCGCATCTCTTCCTGCTGCCGCCGCAGAGCACGCTGACCATTCACGTCGGCAAACGTAAGATCAAACTGCGTCCGGAAGAGTTGCAGAAGGTGGTGGGTGAGCGCGGACGTCGCGGCTCACTGATGCGCGGCCTCCAGCGAATCGACCGCGTGGAGATCGACTCGCCGGTGCGCAGCAAAGCGGACGACAGCGAAGAGTAACCTGTTTCATCCCCCTCTGTCCGGAGGGGGTATTACCGTAAAATTTCCCGTAAAAACGTTGTTAATTCGTGCGTTGCGATTAACAATACGCGCTCGTAATAAAGTCCTTACCTGGCCACAGGTGAAGTATAATTGTCAGCTGTCAGGGCTTCAGAGGTCGCTATGCTATACATTGTTCGTCTCATTCTTACCGTTATTTACTGCATTCTGGTCTGTATTTTCGGATCGATTTACTGCCTGTTCAGCCCGCGTAACCCAAAGCATGTCGCGACGTTTGGCCACATGTTTGGCCGTCTTGCGCCGCTGTTTGGCCTGAAGGTTGAGAAGCGTCTGCCTGAAGGGGCGGAGAATTTCGGTAACGCCATCTATATCGCTAACCATCAGAACAACTTCGATATGGTGACGGCCTCAAATATTGTTCTTCCGCCGACCGTAACCGTGGGTAAAAAGAGCCTGCTGTGGATCCCGTTTTTCGGCCAGCTGTACTGGCTCACCGGTAACTTGCTGATTGACCGTAACAACCGCGCCAAGGCGCATGGCACCATTGCGGAAGTGGTGGATCAGTTTAAAAAGCGCCGGATCTCAATCTGGATGTTCCCGGAAGGGACGCGCAGCCGCGGTCGCGGCCTGCTGCCGTTCAAGACCGGCGCGTTTCATGCTGCAATTGCGGCAGGTGTTCCAATTATTCCCGTGTGTGTTTCCAATACATCGAATAAGATTAATCTTAACCGTCTGAATAACGGACTGGTGATTGTCGAAATGCTGCCGCCGGTGGATACCTCCAAATACGGTAAAGACCAGGTGCGCGAGCTGGCCACGCACTGTCGTGAGCTGATGGCTCAGCATATTGCGCAGCTCGATAAAGAAGTTGCAGAGCGAGAAGCCGCCGGTAAGATTTAACCGGCGTCGTTTAAGGGAAAACGAATTCCCGCGTTGTTAGTCGTTTCAGATGGAGCTTATATGTCACTCAGTCGGCGTCAGTTTATTCAGGCTTCGGGTATCGCCCTTTGTGCGGGTGCGATGCCGCGGACAGCCAGCGCCGCCGGGCAGCAACAGCCGCTGCCCATTCCGCCGTTGATTGAATCCCGTCGCGGGCAGCCGCTATTCCTCACGCTTCAGCGTAGCCACTGGTCCTTTACCCAGGGAACGCGCGCGCAGGTATGGGGCATTAACGGACGCTACCTTGGGCCGACTATTCGCGTGTGGAATGGCGATGACGTTAAGCTCATCTACAGTAACCGGACGACTGAAAATGTCGCGATGACCGTCAGTGGATTGCAGGTGCCGGGGCCGCTGATTGGCGGCGCGGCGCGCATGATGTCGCCGAATGCCGACTGGGCGCCCGTGCTCCCGATTCGTCAGAGCGCGGCGACACTGTGGTATCACGCCAATACCCCAAACCGCACCGCCCAGCAGGTCTACAACGGCCTGGCCGGGATGTGGCTGATTGAGGATGAGGTCAGTAAAACGCTGCCGATCCCAAATCACTACGGCGTGGACGATTTCCCGGTCATCATCCAGGACAAGCGCCTGGATAACTTTGGCACGCCGGAGTACAGCGAGCCGGGCAGCGGTGGCTTTGTGGGCGATACGCTGCTGGTTAACGGCGCGCAAAGCCCGTTTGTGGAAGTGTCACGTGGCTGGGTGCGCCTGCGTCTGCTGAACGCCTCCAACTCGCGCCGTTACCAGTTGCAGATGAGCGACGGCCGTGCGCTGCATGTTATTTCAGGCGATCAGGGATTATTACCCGCGCCGGTATCGGTGAAACAGCTGGCGCTGGCGCCGGGCGAACGGCGTGAAATCCTCGTTGATATGACCAACGGAGATGAAGTGTCCGTGACCTGCGGCGAAGCGGCAAGCATTGTTGACCGCATACGCGGGTTCTTTGAGCCGTCGAGCGTTCTGGTCTCCACGCTGGTGCTGACGCTGCGCCCGACCGGCCTGCTGCCGCTGGTGACCGACAGCCTGCCGATGCGCCTGCTGCCGCAGGAGATCGTGACCGGGCCGGCAGTGCGCAGTCGCGATATCAGCCTGGGCGATGACCCGGGCATCAACGGCGCGCTGTGGGACGTTAACCGCATTGATATCACCGCCCAGCAGGGAACCTGGGAGCGCTGGACCGTCCGCTCGGAGATGCCGCAGTCTTTCCATATTGAAGGGGTGTCGTTCCTGATCCGCAACGTCAACGGGGCGATGCCGTTCCCGGAAGACAGAGGCTGGAAAGATACCGTCTGGGTGGATGGACAGGTAGAACTGCTGGTCTACTATGGTCAACCGTCGTGGCCGCACTTCCCGTTCCTGTTCCACAGCCAGACGCTGGAGATGATGGACAGGGGCTCGGTAGGGCAGATGCTGGTCAATCCGGCGCCGTAAAACGTGTCGGGTGGCGGCTTCGCCTTACCCGACCTACAGGCGCGCAGGCCCGGTAAGCGTAGCGCCACCGGGCAATAAATACCCCTTCATTTCCCACAATGTTCCAGCGTATAATCCCGCTCCTTTTGTCTATTTTTTCTTCGGAAGCATTATGAGCGCTATTTCCCTGATCCAGCCGGATCGCGACCTCTTCTCCTGGCCCCAGTACTGGGCGGCCTGCTTTGGACCGGCGCCGTTTCTGCCGATGTCCCGGGAAGAGATGGATCAACTGGGCTGGGACAGCTGCGATATCATTCTGGTGACGGGTGATGCGTATGTCGATCACCCGAGCTTCGGCATGGCGATCTGTGGCCGTATGCTTGAAGCCCAGGGCTTCCGCGTGGGGATCATCTCCCAGCCTGACTGGAACAGCAAAGACGACTTCATGCGTCTGGGCAAGCCAAACCTGTTCTTCGGCGTGACCGCGGGCAACATGGACTCGATGATCAACCGCTATACCGCTGATCGTAAGCTGCGCCATGACGATGCTTATACGGCAGACAACGTGGCGGGTAAACGTCCCGATCGCGCGACCCTCGTTTACACCCAGCGATGCAAAGAAGCATGGAAAGACGTGCCGGTGATCCTGGGCGGCATCGAGGCGAGCCTGCGCCGTACCGCGCACTACGACTACTGGTCTGACACCGTGCGCCGCTCGGTGCTGGTGGATTCGAAAGCCGATATGCTGATCTTCGGTAACGGTGAGCGTCCGCTGGTGGAAGTGGCACACCGTCTGGCGCAGGGTGAAGCGGTCAGCGAGATCCGCGACGTGCGCAATACTGCGATCATGGTGAAAGAGGCGCTGCCGGGCTGGAGCGGGGTGGATTCCCGCATTATCGATATGCCGGGCAAAATCGACCCTATCCCACATCCGTACGGTGACGATCTGCCGTGCGCGGATAACAAACCGGTTGAACCAAAGAAAGCGGAAGCAAAGGCCGTGGTGGTGCAGCCGCCGCGTCCGAAACCGTGGGAGAAGACCTACGTGCTGCTGCCGTCTTACGAGAAGGTGAAAAGCGATAAGGTGCTCTACGCCCACGCGTCGCGTATTCTACACCACGAAACCAACCCGGGCTGCGCCCGTGCGCTGATGCAAAAGCACGGTGAGCGCTATATCTGGGTTAACCCGCCGGCGATCCCGCTCTCTACCGAAGAGATGGACAGCGTCTTTGCCCTGCCGTACAAGCGCGTGCCGCATCCGTCATACGGCAACAGCCGTATTCCGGCGTACGAGATGATCCGCTTTTCGGTCAATATCATGCGCGGCTGCTTTGGCGGGTGCTCCTTCTGTTCGATCACCGAACACGAAGGCCGTATTATCCAGAGCCGCTCCGAAGAGTCGATTGTTAACGAGATCGAAGCGATTCGCGACACGGTGCCGGGCTTTACCGGCGTGATCTCCGATCTGGGTGGCCCGACGGCGAACATGTATATGCTGCGTTGTAAATCGCCGCGCGCCGAGCAGACCTGCCGCCGTCTCTCCTGTGTCTATCCGAGCATTTGTGAGCATATGGACACCAACCACGAGCCGACGATCAACCTCTACCGCCGCGCGCGCGATCTCAAAGGCATCAAGAAGATCCTGATCGCCTCTGGCGTGCGTTACGACATCGCTGTGGAAGATCCGCGCTATATTAAAGAGCTGGCGACGCACCACGTGGGCGGGTATCTGAAGATCGCCCCGGAGCACACCGAAGAAGGCCCGCTGTCCAAAATGATGAAGCCGGGCATGGGCAGCTACGACCGCTTTAAACAGCTCTTCGACACCTACTCAAAACAGGCGGGGAAAGAGCAGTATCTGATCCCTTACTTCATCTCCGCGCACCCTGGCACGCGTGATGAAGACATGGTGAACCTGGCGCTGTGGCTGAAGCAGCGTCGGTTCCGTCTGGATCAGGTGCAGAACTTCTATCCGTCGCCGCTCGCTAACTCGACGACCATGTATTACACCGGCAAGAACCCGCTGAGTAAGATTGGCTATAAGAGTGAAGACGTGGTGGTGCCGAAAGGGGATAAACAGCGCCGTCTGCACAAAGCGCTGCTGCGCTATCACGACCCGAAAAACTGGCCGCTGATCCGTCAGGCGCTGGAAGAAATGGGCAAAAAGCACCTCATTGGCTCGCGTCGTGATTGTCTGGTGCCTGCGCCAACGCTGGAAGAGATGCGCGAAGCGCGCCGCCAGAACCGCAATACGCGCCCGGCGTTGACCAAGCACACGCCGATTGTGCATCAGCGTTCGAATGGTAATTCCAGCGCGAAGAAGCCCGTGAAGCGCAAAGCGTAAAAAAGAAAAACCCCGGCAAGCCGGGGTTTTTTATTAACCGCCGAACTGTTCCGGATCCGGCCCAAGGCGCTTACCCTGATCCAGCTTCGCAATCTCACCCAGTTCGTCTTTATCCAGGCGGAAATCCCAGACGTCGAAGTTCTCGGCGATACGCGACGGCGTGACCGATTTCGGGATCACCACCAGACCGCTGTCCAGATGCCAGCGGATGACAATCTGCGCCGGCGTTTTACCGTACTTATCCGCCAGTTCGCGGATAATTTTCTGGTCAAACACCCCTTCGCCGCCCTGGGCCAGCGGGCTCCAGGATTCGGTCTGGATCTTGTGCGTGGCGTTCCACGAATGAAGCTGGCGCTGCTGCATCAGCGGGTGCAGCTCAATCTGGTTAATTACCGGTGCGACGCCCGTTTCATCAATCAGGCGTTGCAGGTGATGAACCTGGAAATTACAGACGCCGATGCTTTTAATCAGCCCCTCTTTTTGCAGGTCAATCATCCCCTTCCAGGCATCAACGTAATGATCGATAGCCGGAACCGGCCAGTGCATCAGATAGAGATCGACAAAATCGAGCTGGAGTTTCTCCAGGCTCTCCTGCAACGCTTCGCGGGGACGCTTTTGATCGTCGTTCCACAGCTTGGTGGTGATGAATAACTCATCGCGGGGAACGCCAGCGCTGGCAAGCGCGGTCCCCACGCCGTCCTCGTTTTTATAGGCGGCGGCAGTATCGATGGACCGATAGCCGACTTCCAGGGCTTTATGAATGGCGGAGACGACCTCGTCGTTACCGGCTTTCCATACACCTAGCCCCAGCTGGGGCATCACGTTGCCGTCCTGTAGCTTGATTACGGTTTGGTTTGCCATTTTTCCTCCTTCAGGTGCTCATCGCCGGAGGGAACCTCCGACGATGTGATGTGCATTAAGTCTGGACGAAATGTCAAAAAACGAAAGTCAGGATCCTAAAAACGCTTAGCGTGCCGCTTCGTAAATGCGACGGCTGACGTCCAGGGTGATGTCGCCATGCTCGCCGATCTGCGTCATGCCGTGTGCTTCCAGTTTCGCCAGCAGGGCAGGGATGGAGCTGCCGTCCAGGCCGTAGTCAGAGAGACGCGTTGGCACACCCAGGCTTCCAAAGAACTGACGGGTGGCTGCAATCGCGGCATCAATACGCGCATCGTCGGAACCCTCGGTGATGTTCCACACGCGTTCGGCGTACTGGAGCAGCTTGGCGCGCTTAACGTCACGTTTTTCGTTCCACAGCGCAGGCAGAACCACCGCCAGCGTCTGGGCGTGATCCAGGCCGTGCATCGCCGTCAGCTCGTGGCCGAGCATATGGGTAGCCCAGTCCTGCGGCACGCCTGCGCCGATCAGGCCGTTCAGCGCCTGGGTGGCGGCCCACATGACGTTGGCACGCACGTCGTAGTTTTCAGGCTCTTTCAGCGCTTTCGGACCTTCCTCAATCAGCGTCAGCAGAATGCCTTCCGCAAAGCGATCCTGAATTTTGGCATTAACTGGATAAGTCACGTACTGCTCAACGGTGTGAACAAAGGCATCGACCACGCCGTTCGCCACCTGACGTGCAGGCAGGGTATAGGTGTAAACCGGATCGAGGATCGCGAAAACGGGCTGAACGTGTTCGTTCATAAAGGCCTGCTTGTCACCGGTGGTTTTACGGGAGATGACCGCGCCTTTGTTGGATTCAGAGCCGGTGGCCGGTAGCGTCAACACGGAACCCATCGGGATGGCACTGCTAATGTCGCTGCCGCCCGTTTCCAGAATATGCCACGGGTCGATGCCGTCAGCGTAATGCGCTGCCGCCGCGATGAATTTGGTGCCGTCCAGCACGGAGCCGCCGCCCACCGCCAGCAGGAAGGTGATCTGCTCCTCGCGGGCGATTTTCACCGCGTTCATCAGCGTTTCATAAGACGGGTTAGGCTCGATCCCGCCGAACTCGCGCACGTCCAGTCCTTCCAGCGCGCGGTAAACCTGATCCAGTACGCCGGTTTTTTTCACGCTGCCGCCGCCGTAGGTAATCAGGACGCGGGCGTCCGTCGGGATTTGTGCACGCAGGTCAGCGATAGCGTCTTTACCAAACAGAATGCGGGTTGGGGTGTGAAGGTTAAAGTTGTTCATGGCTTGTTCCCTGTAGTGGGTAAAAAATCGTGGTGGCGCAGAAGGCAACCTGATGCTGCACATTGTGGCGGGCAGGCGCTATCCTCTCAATGCACATTCCTGCCGATGTCTTGCCCATTTCTACAGCGCGCTGGAGAAACGGTAAGAAAATGCGCACACTGTTAACGTCGGAAACCGTACCCGGAGTAACTGAAAATGAACCGTGATGCCATCTGCCATCAGCTAACGTCGCAGATTAAGAGACTGACAGATAATGGAAATAATGTGTCCGGGCTATTGCCGGATATTCGGCTGCTCTACGGAACCCAGCCCGGTACACGCACCCCGGTGATGTATCAGCCCGGCATCGTTTTTCTCTTTTCTGGCCATAAGATTGGCTATATCAACGAGCGCGTTTTCCGTTACGATCCCAATGAATATCTGCTTCTGACAGTACCTTTACCCTTCGAATGTGAAACCTTCGCGACAGAGGATGTGCCCCTGGCCGGGATCCGCGTCAACGTCGATATCCTCCAGTTGCAGGAGCTGCTGATGGAGATAGGGGAGGACGAACTGTTCCGGCCGTCGATGGCGGCAAGCGGTATTAACTCCGCGACCTTATCGGATGAAATTCTTTGCGCGATCGAACGCCTGTTAGATGTGATGGAAAGGCCGCTGGACGCCCGTATTCTCGGAAAGCAGATTATCCGCGAAATTCTTTATCACGTGCTGCTGGGGCCGGGCGGCGGGGCGCTGCTGGCGCTGGTAAGCCGGCAAACGCACTTCAGCCTGATTAGCCGCGTGCTGAAGCGTATTGAGAGCCAGTACACCGAAAACCTTAGCGTTGACCAGCTGGCGGCAGAAGCCAATATGAGCGTCTCGGCGTTTCACCATAACTTTAAATCCGTCACCAGCACGTCGCCGTTGCAGTACCTCAAAACCTACCGTCTGCACAAGGCGCGGATGTTGATGATCCACGATGGCATGAAGGCCAGCGCGGCGGCGATGCGGGTTGGATATGAAAGCGCGTCGCAGTTTAGTCGGGAGTTTAAGCGTTACTTCGGCGTTACGCCGGGGGAAGATGCGTCGCGCATCCGAACCATGCAGGGAGCCTGAGGGGAAACGTAGGCCGGGTAAGCGGTAGCGCCACCCGGCTTTTGTTTATGCACTGCAATACTTTTTCTTAATCACCACCGCAATAGTACCCACCAGCCCAGCAACCAGCAGGAAGATCGGCAGCACCATCAGGAACGTCATCACCTGGTCTTCATGGCGCTTAACAAAGGGGATCATATTCAGCGCGTAGCCGAGCGTAGTGACCACACCCACCCAGAGCAGGGCGCTCAGCCAGTTGAAGAACTGGAAGCGGCGGTTAGACAGGCCTGAAATCCCCGCCATGGTCGGCAGCAGGGTACGCACAAACGCCAGAAAACGCCCTGCGAGCAGCGCCAGCAGGCCGTGGCGGTCAAACATGCAGGTCGCACGCTGGTGGTATTTATGTGGCAGCTGCGCCAGCCAGCCCTTCACCACGCGGGTGTTTCCAAGCCAGCGCCCCTGCAAATAGCTCAGCCAGCAGCCGAGACTGGCCGCAGAGGTGAGGATCACCATTGTCGGTGCGAAGTCCATCACGCCCTTGCCGATTAACGCTCCTGCGAGCAGAAGCAGGCTGTCTCCGGGTAAAAATGAGGCTGGCAGTAGTCCATTTTCCAGAAACAGCGTCGCGAACATCACGAAATAGACAATCCCGACGACATGCGGGTCCGCCAGCGCGGCAAAATCGTGTTGCCAGAGCGCCGTGATGATATTTTGAATAACAGCCATGGACTTTCCTGTGGAACAGCAGATATAACGCTATTGTACTCCCAAATTTGCCTGTCGGGGTTGATCGCAGGCGCATCTCATACAGACTTTTCCGCTTGCGGTGTTCAGAATGGCTTCCGGGGAGTACATTTCAGCCAGCACTTTACACGATGCGCTCAAACCCTGCCGATAAATCCGCAATTAAATCGTCCACATTTTCCAGCCCGATATGCAGGCGGATTAAGGTCCCCTCAAAGTCCACCTCGCCGCCCGGGCGCAGGGCCGCAATCTGCTCCGGCTGGTTAGGCAGGATCAGCGATTCAAATCCACCCCAGGAATAGGCCATGCTGAAGAGGGTAAAGTGATCCAGATAGCGCGCCAGCTCGGCGTCATTCAGGCGCTTTTTAAGAACAAATGAGAACAGCCCGCTGCTGCCCGTAAAGTCACGTTGCCAGTATTCGTGGCCTTTGCTGCCCGGCAGCGCCGGATGGTTAACGCGCTCCACCTGCGGATGCAGCGCCAGCCACTGGGCAATTTGCAGGCTGCTTTCGTGGTGCTGACGCAGACGCACGCCGAGCGTACGAATGCCCCGGCTGGTCATGTAGGCGGTATCGGCATCCACCATCTGACCCATCAGGTAGGCGTTTTCACGCAGTTGATCCCAGCAGCGGGCGTTAGCTACCGCCGTACCGATCATGCCGTCGGAATGGCCAATCAGATATTTGGTCGCCGCCTGTATGGAGATATCAATATCAAAGTCCAGCGCTTTAAACAGCACGCCTGCCGCCCAGGTATTGTCGATCATGATAATCGCTTCCGGCGCGATACTGCGCACCGCGTTCACGATGGCCGGGACGTCATGCACTTCCATGGTGATGGAGCCGGGAGATTCCAGGAACACCACGCGTGTGTTGGGCTGAACAAGCCCGGCAATGCCTGACCCAATCAGCGGATCGAACCAGCTGGTGGTGACGCCGAGCTTGCTGAGAATTTTGGTGCAGAAGTCCTGACTTGGTTCGTAGGCGGTATTGGTCATCAGGACGTGGTCGCCCTGTTCCACAAACGCCAGAATGGTATTGGCGACCGCCGCCGCGCCGCACGGGAACAGCGCGCAGCCCGCGCCGCCCTCCAGTTCGCACATGGCTTCCTGCAACGAGAAATGGGTTAACGTGCCGCGACGACCGTAAAACAGCCCGCCCTTCGCGCGATTACGCGTGGCGATTTTTTTATCCTCGACGGTATCAAACACCAGCGAGGAGGCGCGCTGGATCACGCTGTTGACGGAGCCCTGGGTGTATTTCTTACTGCGTCCTGCCTGCACCAGCGTGGTCTCAAGCTGCTTTTTAGTCATGTTCGCTAACCCTATTTTTATACGTCTGGACGTCCAGACTACCATGATTGTCAGAATGTGCATCCGGATGCTTATCGAATAAGCAGAAAATATTATTAAAAATACGCATAAAAAATTTTTACTGCGTAAGCGCAAGGAAAGTGAGCGAAAATTACGGCACTATGTAAATACTAATGAGAACTACTATCAATTCGACGACGTTTTGATATTATTACGTTCAGATTTGTGATTTGCGTCCTGGAGATACAGAGTGGGTAATAATTTGATGCAGACGGATCTCTCCGTTTGGGGCATGTACCATCATGCTGACATCGTAGTTAAGATTGTGATGATCGGCCTGATTCTGGCGTCCGTGATCACCTGGGCTATCTTCTTCAGCAAGAGCGCCGAACTTCTTTCACAAAAACGTCGCCTCAAGCGTGAGCAGAAGCTGCTGGCAGAAGCCCGCTCTCTGGATCAGGCTTCTGATATCACCTCATCCTTCCATGCGAAAAGCCTGACCACCCTGTTAGTGAATGAAGCTCAGAACGAGCTGGAACTCTCCGCAGGCAGTGAAGATAACGAAGGCATTAAAGAGCGTACTGGCTTCCGTCTGGAGCGTCGCGTTGCAGCCGTAGGCCGTCATATGGGCCGCGGTAACGGCTACCTGGCGACTATCGGCGCCATCTCCCCGTTCGTCGGCCTGTTTGGTACCGTCTGGGGCATCATGAACAGCTTTATCGGCATCGCCCAGACGCAGACCACTAACCTTGCGGTCGTCGCGCCGGGTATCGCAGAAGCGCTGCTGGCAACGGCTATCGGTCTGGTTGCCGCTATCCCGGCGGTGGTTATCTATAACATCTTTGCACGCATGATTGGCAGTTACAAAGCCACGCTGGGCGACGTTGCCGCGCAGGTTCTGCTGCTGCAAAGCCGCGACCTGGACCTGAACGCCAGCGCCGTTAAGCCGGTGCATGCGGCCTCCAAACTGCGCGTAGGTTGATTGTATGGCAATGCGTCTTAATGAAAATCTGGACGATAACGGTGAAATGCATGAGATCAACGTGACGCCGTTTATCGACGTCATGCTGGTTCTGCTGATTATTTTTATGGTTGCCGCGCCGCTGGCGACGGTGGACGTAAAAGTGAATCTGCCTGCATCCTCCAGCCAGCCGCAGCCGCGTCCGGAAAAGCCTATCTACCTGTCGGTGAAGGCTGATAAATCCATGTTCCTGGGCAACGATCCGGTGACGGATGCCTCGGTTATTCCGGCGCTGGACCAGCTGACCGGCGGCAAGAAAGACACCACCGTCTTCTTCCGCGCGGATAAAACCGTCGATTACGAAACCATGATGAAGGTAATGGACACGCTGCATCAGGCGGGTTATCTGAAGATTGGTCTGGTCGGCGAAGAGAAAGCGGCCGCGAAGTAAAACGATGGCTTTTGCCGCCTTCCGTGCCGGGTGGCGGCTTCGCCTTACCCGGCCTACAATCTCAGGCTAGCGCCTCCGGGCGAACCACGTTGTCAGCAGTCGGAAGATGTTGTTGACGCCTCTTCATCGAGCGCCACGCAGGTGACGTTTGATGTGCGATAGTTGCCTTCCGAGAGTTTACGGGTCAGGCGCAGGGTGGCGGTTTCGCGTGCCAGCAGGTACTGATAGCTCGCCTCCAGCCGCCCGAGGATCTTCTCCTTCAGCTCAGGGTGCTGTTCGATAATGGCGTTCATCACCGCGCCGCAAATTTCCTCTTTGACCTGCAAGGCATAAATCTCCCGGCGGTTCTGCCATTTCAGGCGCACCAGCGTGGCCGGAATTGAAATTAAATCCTGCGTAATTCGCGTCATCTCGTCATTTTTTATCTTTTTGAGGGCGTCGAGATTTTGCTTTAAGATAAATTCATCGCTTTTCTTATCATCTAAAGTCAAATAAACGTTATTACCGGTATCATTATTCACGTTAATCTTCCCCCAGCTGATAAAAAATGGGATTGTTTTTTTCACGCGTAATTAAATTAAGCCAAATTTCATTGCCCGCTTCATTTATTTGCTGCGTTTTCTCGGCCATTATTTGACTTAAAGTCTGGGCATCTATTTCCCCTTCGGCCTGTAAATCATTCAGCAGATGAACCAGAGCTTCAATCTTGATGGCCCGAAATAAACGTTCTTTTAAATGGCGATCGTGCTCTTCCAGCACCATATTACGGGATTTGCCGGTGCGCGAAACACCAATTAATATATCGGCTTCGTAGTCGGAGAGTTTTCTTTTTCCTTGAGTGAAATTCGCCTCTTTATCTGCTTCCGTCGAAGGCTGTTCCACAGGCGTAATGTGGTACTTTGCCGGGACAATATTGTCGGGCAGCATTTTAATTTCCTTTAATTTCAAAAGGGTGGGGTTGGAAAAAGGGTGAGATTCGTTGACAATAACATGAGGCAATTTTAAAATCAAAAAAAATGGAGCCTACCCATGAACAGCATTTTCTTTACGGTCATAACGTTACTATTACTGACCGCTGGCGTGCTTTTATTGATGCAAGAGTTCAATAAAACGAAAGTGTCAAAAGACGTCAGTGAACCGCCGCAGCCTGAATTGATGTCCAAAGAGGAGGGGGAAGATCATTTCTCCGTATTGATGAACGCCGTGACGCCGGTGTGGTACTGGCGGGTGAATCACGAATATATCGATTTTCTTCATGCGACAATTAAGCGGATGAAAATGTCCGACATTAATGACACGCCCGGCCTGTTCGATGCGCAGCGCCGCTGTAGCGACCTTAATTCCGCCGTCTATAAATATTATGACAATATCAAAAAGCGCTGTCTGAATGGTGAGAAGGTGTCGTACTCCGATTTGGACGTATTAAATCTGCGCCAGTGTTTTCGCGAGTTTAGCCTGGAAGCCTACCCGGAACTGGTTGCGCTGGTCTGGCCGGAGTATGCGCGCCCGGATGTAGATCCCAACGATGTGTAGTTGAGATATACTGAGCGCTGGTTTCGTTTGCAGACAGGATTTTATGGAACGCTTTTTTGAAAACGCAATGTATGCCTCTCGCTGGCTGCTCGCACCCGTCTATTTTGGTCTTTCCCTGGCGCTGGTCGCTCTGACGATCAAGTTCTTCCAGGAGATTTTCCACGTCCTGCCAAACATTTTCTCCGTGGCAGAAGCCGATTTGATTCTGGTTCTGCTGTCGCTGGTGGATATGACGCTGGTGGGGGGATTACTGGTGATGGTGATGTTCTCCGGTTATGAGAACTTCGTCTCTCAGCTTGATATCGCCGAGCATAAAGAAAAGCTCAGCTGGCTGGGGAAAATGGACGCCTCCTCGCTGAAAAATAAAGTCGCGGCGTCAATTGTGGCGATTTCGTCTATTCACCTGTTACGCGTCTTTATGGACGCGAAGAACGTCCCGGACAATAAGCTGATGTGGTATGTCATTATCCACCTGACGTTTGTGCTGTCGGCGTTTGTGATGGGGTATCTGGATAAGATCAGTAAGAAATAATTTTACCGCGCCCCTCACTCTAACCCTCTCCCTGTGGGAGAGGGCCGGGGGGGTAGCAGGCCGCACTATTTATTTATCCGACGACGCCTGCCACAAATTCAGTTCACCGTCCGTCACGTGCTGGTCAATGCGCGTCAGTTCATCTTCGGTAAAGCGCAGGTTATTCAGCGCCTGCACGTTCTCTTCCAGCTGCTCCGGGCGGCTCGCACCAATGAGCACCGACGTTACGCGCGCGTCTTTCAACAGCCAGCTTAGCGCCATCTGCGCCATCGTCTGCCCGCGCGCGTGCGCCATTTCATTCAGCAGACGAAGGCTACTCAGGTTAGCTTCCGTCAGCATGTTCTCCGTCAGGCCGCGCACTTTCTTCCCTTCGCGCTGCATGCGTGAACCGTCCGGAATACCGTTCAGGTATTTACCGGTCAGCAGGCCCTGCGCCAGCGGGGTAAAGGCGATACAGCCCGTTCCGTTTTTCTCCAGCGCGTCCAGCAGGCCAGTTTTGTCGACCCAGCGGTTAAGCAGGTTGTAAGACGGCTGGTGGATCAAAAGCGGGATCTTCCACTCGCGCAGCAGTTCGGCCATCGCCGTCGTGCGTTCCGTGGAGTAAGACGAAATGCCGACATACAGCGCTTTTCCGCTCTGCACCGCGTGTGCCAGCGCGGCGGCGGTCTCTTCCATCGGCGTGTGTTCGTCAACGCGGTGAGAATAGAAAATATCCACATACTCCACGCCCATGCGTTTCAGGCTCTGGTCGAGGCTGGCGAGCAGATATTTACGTGAACCGCCCGAACCGTACGGCCCTGGCCACATGTCGTAGCCCGCTTTGGTGGAGATAATCAGCTCGTCGCGATAACCGGCAAAATCTTCCCGCAGCAGGCGGCCAAAATTTTCTTCAGCGCTGCCCGCAGGAGGGCCGTAGTTATTGGCAAGGTCAAAATGGGTAATGCCGAGATCGAAGGCTTTACGCAGCAGCGTACGCTGGGAATCGAGCGCCTGAACGTGACCGAAGCTGTGCCACAGGCCCAGCGACAGCGCCGGCAAGCGCAGGCCACTTTTGCCGCAGTATCGGTACTGCATATTTTCGTATCGGCCGGAGTAAGGGTGCCAGGACATGATGTCTCCTTTCTTATCGGTGAATTTTCGAAACAGCGTTTTTATTCTAAGCCTATCAAATCATAAATCGTGGAGATAAGCGACGACGCGCCTGACTAGCAAGAATTTTCCGCACGAGCTGATTGATTACGATGACTATTATGCCCACGCTATGACCAGCCCGAAGCCGAGCTGGCTGGTCGAGAACGTTAAGCTGGTTTAAAAAGCATCTGGAATAATAAGCACTGCTTAAATAAATCATCACAAGGGGTTATCTTTTCCCCTGTCCCTGCCGATAACGAGGATAGCACTCGCCTCTGGGCGAATTCACCCTCACGGCAAGGAACACTCAATGAACATGCTTCGTAATTTCACCATCCGTTTCGTCATGCTGACGATACTGGGGATCTTTTGTGTCATGTGGGCGGGCGTAGGGCTTTACAGCACCTGGTCTCTGTCCCGCGTTTCTGATGGTAACGACGTTGACCGTCAGCTGGTCCGGCAAATGACGGTATTGAGCCAGGGTAACGATCAGTATTTTCGCTTTGTCACCCGCCTGAGCCGCGCGATGGACGTTAAAGCGGCGGGCGGCACGCCGGACCTGGCTTCCGCCCAGCAGGCTCTGGATAACATGAGCAAAAAGCTGGCGGAGATAAAGGCCATCTCCCCGGGCCCGATGGATGAAACGGTCTCTGCGCAGGTCATTTCCACCTGGCAGGCGCTGCTCGATCGGGGCGTTACGCCGCAGATGGCGCAGGCGAAGCAGGCGACGCTCGAAGGCTATCGTCAGCAGGCCAACAACGTCACGCCGCCGCTGAGCCGCGCGTTTGGCGCCGCGGTTGAGAACTTTAACAATTCTGCGGTGACGGCGCTCGACAGTACGCGCGTAGTGGTCGACAGCCTCACCAGCATAACCCGGACGGTGATCGTTACCGCCACGATCGTCGGTCTGCTGATCCTGCTCTTCACCGACCGCTACCTGGTGGCGCTGCTGGTGAAGCCGCTGGAACGCATCCGCCAGCAGTTCCGCCAGATTGCGCAGGGCGATCTCAGCCAGCCGATTGAGCCCATTGGCCGCAACTGCGTGGGCCAGCTGGTGCCGCTGCTGAGCGCCATGCAGGACAGCCTGCGTGAGGCGGTCAGCACCATCCGTTCCGGCAGCGAGAATATCTGGCGCGGGGCAACGGAGATCTCCAGCGGGAATAACGATCTCTCTTCGCGTACCGAAGAGCAGGCCGCTGCGCTGGAAGAGACGGCGGCAAGCATGGAGCAGCTTACCGCAACCGTGAAGCTGAACGCCGAAAGCGCACGCCAGGCCAGCCAGCTGGCGGACATTGCTTCCGGCACGGCCAGCCGCGGCGGTTCACTGGTCGACGAGGTCGTCACCACCATGAGCGGCATCTCAGCCAGCTCGAAGAAGATTGCTGAAATCACCTCCGTGATTAACAGTATCGCCTTCCAGACCAACATTCTGGCGCTTAACGCCGCGGTCGAGGCGGCCCGGGCAGGGGAGCAGGGGCGTGGCTTTGCGGTCGTTGCGGGTGAGGTGCGTAATCTGGCCAGCCGCAGCGCGAACGCGGCAAAGGAGATCGAAGGGCTGATTGCAGATTCCGTTTCCCGCGTGGCGCAGGGGGCGCAGCTGGTGAACGATACCGGCACGACGATGGAAGCCATCCTGCGGGACGTGACGGAGGTGACCGTCATTATGAAGCAGATCGCCACCGCGTCAGAGGAGCAGAGTAAAGGCATTTCGCAGGTGGGCGTGGCCATCACCCAGATGGACGGCGTGACCCAGCAGAACGCCTCGCTGGTGGAGCAGGTTTCCGCCGCCGCCGCCGCACTGGAGCGGCAGACTGAAGAGCTCCAGCGCTCAGTGCAGAAGTTCCGTCTCTCCGCGTAACATCACTGCGTCAGGCTGTCACTGGCGGCCTGACGTTTATCGCTCTGAATCATCTGTGTCACCTGCGACAGCTGGCCGATTTTCACTTCGCTTGCCCGCATAAGTTTACTTTTATCGATCAGCAGCAGCGACTGGCTGGCGCGGCTTAACAGCAGCGCCTTAAAACCCGCGTTGTGCTCGGACGGATCCCAAAGGACGCCATGCTCATCGACCCCTTCACACGAGAAGATAAACAGATCGATCTCCAGCCCTTTTAGCTGCGTCACCAGCGCCGGATTAACATAGCAGCGATACTTACGCTCAAGCGTTCCGCCGGAACAGATAAGCGTGATCCGCTCGCGCTTCGCCATCTCGTGGCAGATAGGCAGGCTATTGGTAAACACGGTGAGTTCGATATCCGGAAGCTGGCGCGCCAGATGAAAGCAGGTCGAACTGGCATCAAGGGCAATGGTCATCCCTTCGCTGATCCAGCCTAGCGCGTGGCGGGCAATATCGGCTTTGTCGGCATAATGGCTTTTCAGCCGTGCGCCAAAGGGTTCACCGCTGTCGCGGCTATCGGGATGAATCAGACGCGCTCGTCCGTGCTGACGCAGGAGCTTCCCCTGCTGCTGCAACGACTTCAAATCCCGGCGGATTGTCTCTTTACTGACGGAGAGTTTCTCAGCCAGTACATCGGTAGTCAGCCAGTCGCTTTTACTCAGCAAAGCGATAAGGCGCTGCTGTCGGGTTGCTTTCAGCGTCTGGTCTGACATACGAGGTTCCTTGCGCACGCGTGCTGACTCACTTTTCTCATCGCAGAAGAAGGGCGGCGAACCGCCCGGTCATCCGTCAGGCCTGACGTTTATCTTCCGTCTGGGTATCGAAGTCGCTCGCTGAATGGCGCTCATGCAACTGCTCGCTCAGCTCGCCGTTGGTGCGGTTAACGATGCGTCCGCGTTTAACCCCAGGGCGATTCGCCACATCTTTTGCCCAGCGCTGCACGTTGGTGTACTTCCCGGCGTCGAGGAACTCGGCGGCGTTGTAAACGCTGCCCAGCGCCACGCAGCCAAACCACGGCCAGATCGCCATATCGGCGATGGTGTACTCTTCGCCTGCCACGTAACGGCCGCGCGCCAGCTGTTTGTCCAGCACGTCGAACAGGCGTTTAGCTTCCATGGTGAAGCGATCGATAGCGTACTCAATCTTCACCGGCGCGTAGTTGTAGAAGTGGCCGAAACCGCCGCCGAGGAACGGGGCCGCGCCCTGTAACCAGAACAGCCAGTTCAGGGTTTCCGTTCGTCCTGCCGGATCTTTTGGCAGGAAGTGACCAAACTTTTCGGCCAGATAGAGCAGGATATTGCCGGATTCAAAAACGCGCGTCGGCGGGGTAGTGGAGTGGTCACGCAGCGCCGGGATCTTCGAGTTCGGGTTCACGTCGACAAACCCGCTGGAGAACTGATCGCCCTCACCGATGCGGATTAGCCATGCGTCGTATTCCGCACCCGTCACGCCCAGCGCCAGCAGCTCTTCCAGCATGATGGTAACTTTCTGTCCATTCGGCGTACCCAGAGAGTACAGCTGGAGCGGGTGCGCGCCCACGGGGAGCTCTTTCTCGTGCGTGGCGCCCGAGACGGGACGGTTGATATTGGCGAACGCGCCGCCGTTATTCTGTTTCCATTCCCACACTTTCGGTGGCTGATAGGTATTTTCGGACATGTTGGCCTGCCTTTTTGGTGTTGTGTTGAGGCAGTGTAGCAGGAGATATAAGAACCGTTTAACGATGCGAGCGTAATGGTCAGGGCGGGTGTATGATAACGCCACCTCTGTCAGTTAATTACAACGTGCAGACGACGACAACCCCACAAAAAATTGCCGCCTGCCTGTTTTAGGTTGGACACATGCGTAAAGGAACGTTAAGCAGTGACGCACCCTTCGGGACGTTATTAGGTTATGCGCCGGGTGGCGTGGCGATTTACTCTTCAAATTATGGCAGTCTCGATCCGCGCCACTACCCGGAAGACGCGGAGTTTCGCAGCTATATCGGCAACGAATACATGGGTCATAAATGGCAGTGCGTTGAGTTTGCGCGCCGCTTCCTGTTTCTCAACCACGGGTTTGTCTTTACCGACGTCGGGATGGCGTGGGAGATCTTTTCTCTGCGTTTTTTACGCCAGGTGGTGAACGACAACATTCTGCCGTTACAGGCCTTTGCCAATGGCTCGAAGCGCGCACCGCAGGCCGGGGCGCTGCTTATCTGGCAAAAGGGCGGTGAGTTTCAGGAGACCGGACACGTGGCCGTCATCACCCAGCTGCTGGACGACAGGGTGCGCATTGCGGAGCAGAACGTGATCCATGCCCCGCTGCCGCTGGGGCAGCAGTGGACGCGCGAGCTGCGTCTGAGCGTTGAAAACGGCTGCTATACGCTTCATGACACGTTCAGCGATACCGAGATCCTCGGCTGGATGATCCAGACGGAGGAGACTGAACACAGCATTCCTCAGCCGGAGATCGACGGTGAGCTGCTGAAAATCAGCGGCGCGCGGCTGAAGAACTGCCGTCAGTTTGACGGGAAATGGCTCAATGAAAACGACGCCCTGCAACAGGCGTACGTTCGCGCCAACGGCCACGTTATCAACAACGATCCCTGCCAGTACTTCACCATTACCGAAAGCGCCGAGCAGGAGCTGATCAAAGCCACCAACGAACTGCACCTGATGTACCTCCACGCCACCGACAAGGTGCTGAAAGACGACAATCTCCTCGCACTTTTCGACATCCCGAAAATCCTCTGGCCGCGCCTGCGCCTCTCCTGGCAGTGGCGTCGTCACCATATGATCACCGGTCGTATGGATTTCTGCATGGATGAGCGCGGCATCAAGGTTTACGAGTACAACGCGGATTCCGCCTCCTGCCATACCGAGGGCGGGCTCATTCTCGAAGAGTGGGTGAAAAACGGCTACCGCGGCATCGGCCACAATCCGGCGGAAGGCTTGCTGGAGGAGCTGACCGGCGCCTGGAAGCACAGCCACGCGCGGCCGTTCGTGCATATCATGCAGGACAACGATACTGAAGAGGATTACCACGCGCTCTTTATTCAGCGCTCGCTGATCCAGGCCGGGTTTGAAACCAAAATCCTCCATGGCCTGGGCGCGCTGAGCTGGGATGCCGCCGGGCAACTGATTGATGATGAAGGCCGTCACGTCAACTGCGTATGGAAAACCTGGGCGTGGGAAACGGCGATTGAGCAGATCCGCGAGGTGAGCGAAACCGAGTACGCCGCCGTGCCTATCCGCACCGGACACCCGCAGGGTGAAGTACGCCTGATCGACGTCCTTCTGCGCCCGGAAGTGCTGGTCTTCGAACCGCTGTGGACGGTGATCCCCGGTAACAAGGCGATTCTGCCGGTGCTGTGGCAGCTGTTCCCGAACCACCGCTATCTGCTGGATACCGACTTTGAGGTGAACGACCTGCTGAAGCAGACCGGTTACGCCGTTAAGCCCATTGCCGGGCGCTGCGGGAGCAACATCGACCTCATCAGCGCTCAGGATGAGTTGCTGGATAAATCCAGCGGCAAGTTTGTCGATCGTAAAAATATCTATCAGCAGCTGTGGTGCCTGCCGAAGGTTGACGGCAAATACATTCAGGTCTGCACCTTTACCGTGGGCGGGAACTATGGCGGAACCTGTCTGCGCGGGGATGACTCGCTGGTGGTGAAAAAAGAGAGCGATATTGAACCGCTGATTGTGGTGAAGGATAAGTAATTCATACCCGCGACAAAAAGCCCCCGCCGGATAACCGGCGGGGGCTTTTTCTTACTCTTCTTCCTCGTCCTGCTGTTCGCTAATCTTGAGATCAATGATGCGGCCGATCTGGTCATGATAGACCGTCAGCAGGTTGTACTGGCTCATCTCCGAGATAAGCTGCGGTGAGACGTCAAAGCTTCTGGCAAGCTCGTCATGGTGCAAATAGCCCGCACGACGGCGTCTTACGTGGGTACGTCGACGATTGTACTGATACCATAAAATCAGAAGCCAGCCGTTGAGTACGGCGAGCAGCAAATAAATTAGTACCGTGTTAAAGGAAGCAATGATGTCTCCCCACCGGTACTCGCTCTCTTCAGTTAACTGCATCCACAGCCGGGCATACAGAAAAAACAGAAATCCTCCCCACGCCAGCAGCGTTAACGCGGTATCGAAAAGGCGTGGGAGTAGCCGGTGTTCAGTCAAAATTAAGGTATTTTCGTTCATTGAAGACGTCCTTTTCCCCGGTCCGGGCTGATCCAGCGTGCGCGTGCGCGCTGGCGCTTAAGCATAACTTTTGGAAATGCAACAAGGGTGGTGAACAGGCCAATCATCCAGTAGACCATCGGGAACCAAATCACCCAGAAAAGCGAGCTCGCCACTTTTCGCTCATACCGCCGCTCGATGTACAGGCTGACAAGGAACTGCATCAGGCACATAACGCCCAGCAATAGCCCGGTAAACGCCGGTGGAAAGAGGGTTTCAACGGTCAGGTTGGCGGGCACCGGCGCGACATGGCTGATGAGGAATAACAGTACCGTCACCGCGTAAGCAAACGCCCACAGCGTTGACAGCGCGTACTCCATAAACAGGGGCCACATGCGATGGTGTTCCCAGCGCACTATTCTGCGAAGGTTGACCAGAAACACCTCCGCGCCGCCCTGCGCCCAGCGCAGACGCTGTTTCCACAGGCCTTTGAGGGTCTCCGGCATCAGGATCCAGCACAGTGCCCGCGGCTCGAAAAAGATATCCCAGTGGCGCAGCTGGAGCTTCCAGCTGATGTCGATGTCTTCCGTGATCATGTCCGGACTCCAGTACCCGACGTCCGCCAGCGCCTGGCGGCGAAAGGCGGCGATCACGCCCGAGACGGTAAAGACCCGGCCATAGATCCGCTGCGTCCGTTTGATAAGCCCAATGATGGATGAGAACTCGCCCACCTGAATACGGCCAATCAGCGTCGAGCGCGTGCGAATGCGCGGGTTCCCTGTGACGGCCCCAACGTGGGGATACTGGATCAGCGGCGCCACCAGATACGCCGCCGTGTCGCGGTCAAGCAGGGCGTCGCCGTCAATGCAGACCAGCAGATCGCCACGGGCCGCCGCTGCGCCGGCCTTGAGCGCAACGGCTTTTCCCTGGTTCTCCGCGAGGTTAATCACCCGCAGGCGCGGCTGCTCCAGCGCGAGCTGGTGCAGCTCCCGGGCGGTGTTGTCGGAAGAACCGTCATTAATGGCGATAACTTCAATATTTTCATACCGCTGAGCCAGCGCTGCGCTGATGGTCTCTCTGGCATTCCTTTCCTCGTTGAAGCAGGGAATAAGGATGGAAATTAACGGCTCACCGGCGAGCATCGGGGCTGGCGTTTCTTTGCCCCACGGCCAGCGTCGTTCGAGCTGAAACCAGAAGTAGAGACCGCCGGTTATCCACAATACGGACATGAACAGCGGCCAGAAGAACACAAAATCCAGGATCAGCTCGCCGGTAAACAGGGCGGCAACGCCTAATGGCAGCCCGAACACCAGACATAAAATAGAGAATGCGATGATGCGATCAGTCATTGTCAGGATACCAGTAGGAAGATAATTCAGGCCTGATGCGGGACATAGCAGGCTGGTTGTTAATGAAATCGTCGGGGTAGTAACCGTAGTTTTTGACGCCGTTCAGCTGGAGCACGCGCATCCACTCCACCAGACGCTCGTCGGGAACGGGGCGTTGCGGTGTTTGCGACCAGTCTCTCGCCTGGAGTTCAAAAATGGTCTTATTGAGCGCGCCGGGCCGCGCGGCGACGGCTTTAACCAAACGCGTAAGCCATGCATTGCTCTCCTCTACCGGGACGGACTCCATCAGGGGCATTGCCATCGGTACCGTCCAGTCATAGGCCGCCAGAAAATCATCAAGATTCTGCGCAAACCACGCTTCGCTTTCGGGTTGCAGAATGGGCAAGACGAACATATTCCGCGCGGTTTTGATTTGCGGACCACGAATGTCCTTTACCGCCTGGCTTAAGGCCTGGGTAAACCCAATAAGCAGCTGGCTCCTCTGGCGCGCGGTATCCTGCCCGGCATCGTCAACGTCCGTCAGCACCGCATCGTCATGGAACACAATCCCGTTGAAGCTGGCATGCCGGGCTAAATCTTCATAGATTTCCGTCACCTGCTGGCGAACCTGCGGGTTCCATGGCGAAAGCCTGATATAGGGATCGGTGGCCTCGTGCAATGCGCCTGTCTGACGATCCCGACGCTGAACGCGCGGCAGGGAAGGATCGAGATCGAACGAGAGCACCGGCATCCACGCGAAGACCTTCACGCCCGCCCGGGTCTGGAGCTGCCAGGAGATAAAATTAAAGAGATCGGCCCGAACCGGAAGCCGGCGGTTGGGGAAATAGAGCGCTTTGATTTTGCCGTCGCCCTGCGGGTCGGCAAAGGCCTGGAGGAAAACATGGCTTATTTTCATGTCGTAGACCCGCTGGACCAGCTTGTTGATATTCTGGGCCTGCTGAGTCGGGTCGGGATCGTAAACGTAGTCGAGATCGACGTGCATGACGCGCACGGGATCGTGCTCCTGAATCTGGCTGACAGTACTGGCAAAGGTTTTGAGCGAGGGATTCCCGGAAATCAGCAGGCGGGGAATGCTGCTGAGATTGCCCACGTCGCCCAGTCCGTCCTCCAGGGTAAAGGCCAGCCGGTAGCCCTCTTTTTTGGCAATAGACAGTGACGTGCCGTTGGCTGCTCCGTACGGCCAGACCCAGGCGCGCGGCGCTTTCCCGGTTACCTGAGTTATTTTATCCGTCACCTTGCGCACGTCATCGCCGATCCGCTGGCTGAACTGTGCGTCAGTTTCATAGCGCCCCGTCGCTTTATCATAAAAGCGGCTGGCGATGGCCGGTTCACGGCTGCCCTGCGGGTTGGCCGGAATGCCGTAATGTGAGGCCCAGGTATGCGCGCCGATTTCAACCAGCGGGGAGCGGCTTAACTCGCGCACCATATCCCACGTCGCGAACCGATCGCGGGGCGTCATCAGACCGCCGAAGTTAACCTTTTGATTTGACGGCGTATCCACCCAGCTGCCCACCGGCGCCCACAGCGCAGGAACGTTCCATGCCTGAAGCAGCGGCCAGACGCGGGTATAAAAGCTGCTGTAGCCATCATCAAAGCTGAGTAAAACGGCTTTCTGCGGCAGCGTTTTCTTTCCGTCATGGGCATCGAGAATGTCCTGCACGCTGATGGCGTGATAGCCGTTATGCAAAAGCCAGCTAATCTGCTCGTTTAACGCGCTGGTGCGAACGGAGAGGTAGCGCTGATCGGCAGCATCATCTTCAACGTCGTGATAGGCGAGCACCAGAAACTGGTTTGTCGGCCAGGGTTTGCTTGCCTCCTGCTGCGGCCTCTCTTTGGGCGCAATAAACGAGAGCGCCTGCGCGTAAACGCTCGCGCTGAGGCAGAGACAGGCGGTGAGTAACAGTCTCACTGAAAAACGTGTGTTCAGCATAGTCATCCTTAAAAGCGTAAAGTCGCATCAAACGAGACGGAGAGATTGCTTTCGCGTTTGCCGTCGTAAGGGCGTTTATCCCAGTTCAGCATCACCCCGGTATCCACGACGTTATTCCACTGAATGCGTTGCCCGTAACCCAGCAGGGTAATGGCGCCAGATGACTGATTTTTCTGCCAGTATCTGCCGCCGCCGGCGACAATCTGCTGGCTCCAGAGGGTGTCGTAGTGGCGGTACATCTCATGGTCAACGGACAGGGCGGCCGTGACGGACAGATCCCGTGTCGGGTTGTAATAAAGCGTATCCCGCAGGCTGTTTTTACTGGCGGCGATCCCCGGTTCGAGATCCAGCGTCAGGGACGGGGTCTGCCAGAGGCGCTCTTTCCCCGTGAGGACATATTCCTGACGGCGGTTATGGTCTGAGAAGCGGCTGACGGCGGCGCTAAGCTGATACTCCCGGCGCTCGTTTTGATACCAGCGCACTCCGCCTTCGCCACGGTTCGCGCTTATGCCATTGCGTAGCGCCCGTAAGGGCGTGGTGCGGGACAACCGTTCGAGGCTACCGCTGATCTGCCAGCTGTCACTGAGGCTGTAAGTCGTTGAGAGCCGGGCACCCGGCTTGTTTTCACCGTGATAGCGGTTGCTGGAAATCTCGGCTTCGAGCGTCAGGTCGCGTGGCCGCCACTCAACGCCGCCCAACAGGTGGCGGCTGATGCCTTTGCCTTCGTCAAAATTGCCCTGTGCATAGCGGGCGCCGGCAAACAGCCGCCAGTTATCCGCCACGGGCGGGCCATAGAGCGTGGCGTCCCAGCTCATGTCGTGGGTACCGCTGACGGGGTTATCTGAGTGCAATCCTTTACCCGCGTTCAGACGCAGTTCAGACATATGGTGGACCGCTCTGAGCCGGTCCAGGCGGCGGGCGCTGCGATCGGTGGGTGCGCGAGACAGCACGTCCTCAGCCAGTAAATCCATCTGTCGCCACTCCTGAAGGTCCATTGCGACGTAAGCCTGCTGTTTTTCAAGCTCCAGATTCGACGGTTCAAGCGCCTCTGCTTGCTTAAGCTTTTGCTCGGCCGCGCGCGGCAGGCCCCGCGCCTGAAGCAGGGCGGCATAATCAATCTGTAACCCCTGATTGCCCGGTGCCGTTGACGCCAGACGATGCGCCAGCTTTTCGGCCTCCGGCAGGGCGTTGGTCGCCAGCAAATAGTTAAAGTTGAGTGACTGCCCGGTAAGCCACCGATCGTTTGGCTGGGCGGTGGGGGACCCGAAATCGTAGCGGGTCCAGGGAACGCTGCGGGTCTCGCGCTCAACGTAGCGGCGGGCGGCCTGATACTGCCCCGTATCCAGCCAGGCGTAGAAAAGCGCATGTTCCTCGTCCTGCGGATCGGAGGTGTATTGTGGATAGCGTTGCACAAGCGAGAAGGCGGCGATGGCGTTTTTCTCCTGCAAATATGCAGAGATCACCCAGCCGATGGCCCACTCCGGCACCGGATGCTGTGCGGCTGTCAGCGCCTGATATTCGCTAATGACCTGCCGGTAATCACCCTGCGCATACAGCGCACCAAGCCGATCGATACGGGCAAGGACGATGTCTTCAGCCGCCTGCGGGTCGTTTTGCCAGCGGGAAAGCAGGACCTGGTAACGATCTAATGCGCTTTGTGCCAGCCGCAGGCGCTCTCTCTCCGTTCTGCCCGGCACATCCGCCAGGCGTACCCGTTCAGCCGCGGCGTTACGCTCAAGGCGGCGGCGCTCCGCAGGAGAGAGCGCCGTGTTTTGTGACAGCCAGAGTGCAGGCGTGCTTACCCGGTTATCCGTTAGCGCATCGATCGTCTCGCGAAGAAGGGCCTCATTCCCTGGCGCGGCGCTTAGCGCGCGCATGTCCGCCAGCAGCCGATCCCTGTTTTTTCCCTGGCGCATCCAGACATAGGAGAGCGTCTCAAGGTGCGCGGAAGAAGGCTCTTTTTTTACCAGTTGTCGGGCTTCCGATAGCGCGAGACGATCCATGCGGGCATCGGCCAGGGTCTTCACATAGCCGATGCGGTAATCGTCGTTATCCGGCGCAAGGCTGCGCGCCTCTTTCCACAGCGATAGGGCAGATGGCCAGGCCTTTTGGTTTCTCCTGGATTGCGCGACAGCAGCGATGGCGCGAGCGGGCAGCGGCATATAGATGCCATAACGCTGCCAGACCTGGATAACCTCATCATCGCGCCCTGCCCAGGAGGCAACCTGTAACCAGTCCGCAACCTGTTCGGGCGTTAAAGCATGTTGTTGCTCATAGCGCTGTAGATAATCAAGAAACTGAGCGTAATTACCGTTACGTGCCTGTTGAATCTGATGCGCATAAGCGGATTCATCAGCCTGAACCAGAACAGGAAAGAGTAAAGGCAGGAGTAATAATATTGTGGTGCGATAAAAGAATAACGTAGTGAAGCGAAGCGATCTTTCCATATCTATTTGCCATTTGTTTATCATGAATCCATTGCATAACACGGCCGCCTTTTAACTCAGCGTTAAAGGCCATAAAGGAGAACATTAAATCTGAATGGTGCTACGTTACGGGATACTTACTTAAAGGTAATTATGAGCCCTCATCTCGGTGATTCAGTTGGGGGTAATGTACACCCGATGTGTTGGGGGATAAATAAGTTGAAAAGCGGGTTGAGTGTTTTGAGATAATTCTGGAAGATGACGGTTTTTTAGATAATTTAATTCGCGGCGTTTGTTTTTAACTTATTGATAATATTGATTTTTTATTCGTTTGTTTTTCTTTTTGTTATATTCGAAATGAAGTTCTGCTCAGTTAATTAAAGTACTTTCCGGTGCGTGTTTGGGAAGTTTCATGACAAAAATTCTTAATGTTCAGGGAAGTGACTTTTCTGAAATTCTTTTTTATTTATAATTAACGTCAGCCATTGAGTGATAGTCTACGAAAAGTCTAGCTCACCAATGTGCATATTGAGGGATGATCAAAGCCAGAAAACATTTGCCGTTAATGTAAAGCGCTATAAGCGAAAGCGTTCTTCTTTCTTAAGAGGCGGGCTTGCTTTAATCTAAAAGGGATGGTTAGTGGCGACTTCAATTGTGTTAGTGACTCAGGATTGTTTCCTTGTCAGGGGGATGCGGCTATTTTTCCCGGATATAATTTGCCTCAGTTCGATTGACAGAAACATATTTGATACCGGTGCAGATGAATATACTGTACTGATTGATAGCCGTACGCCGCTCCGTTTATATGATTACCTGATACGCCATCCGGCCAGAACGAGAAAAACGATCTGCTGCGTTATGCTGGATATGCACCCTCGAGAGGAGGACCTTCTCAGTATGAAGCTGTTTATGAACACGTCGCTTACGGCCCCGGATATGGCGTCGTTATTCAATCTGGTGCTCGATATGAAAGGCAGGCGTCTGACAACCAAATGGCTGCTTAACTTACGCCTGAGTCGACACGAAGCGGTAATGATCCGGTTGCTGAAGGCAGGGAGGTCAATGGAAGAGATTGCAGATAAGCTAAATATGTCGGTCAAAAGCCTCTATCGCAAGCGAACGGTGCTGTCGGAGCGGTTAGGGGCGGGGAACTTCAACGAGGCGTGTTTGTTCATCTTCAAAAACAAACTGCTGGACGCGGTTGGGAACGATCCCTAGCTTAGTCAGAAGCCAAAAGCACAAACCCGCCACGAGGGCGGGTTCTTTTAATGGACATAATTCAGAACGACCAGCGCAGATTGGCGTTAACCGAGTTGACGCGGGTATCCGCACCATATTGTCCCTGATAACCCACATCCAGCGTCGCAGCACGCGACAGCTGTACGCTCACGCCGATATCACCCACCATTACGTCCTCATCGACGGCCTGTCCCTGAGTAATGAACGCGTCGCTGCCCGCAAACGCCATGCGCGAAGAGGGATTCTTATCGCCATAAGCGTGCTGCCAGCCCAGCGAACCGTAGAGGTTAACGTTTTTCGGCAGCTCGGTAACACCGCGTACCCCGAGTGTGGAATAGAAGGTGTTCATCGTTTCGTTACGTACGCTCAGCGCAGCGGCACCGCCGTCTTCCCTGAAGCTGTCGGTATGCAGCCGGATGTACGATAAATTGACGAACGGCTCAATATTCATATCAGGCTGGCCGAAACGGTAACCCGCTTCGGTGAACGCCAGCAGCGAGTTGGCGTCGTAATCCGACTTCAGCCGATCCGAGAAGCCGCTGAAATCAACATTGCGCTCGCCTTCGATCTTGTGCCAGGTATAACCCAGCGCGCCGCGAAGGGAGAACGCATCCTGTTGACCCGCCGCATACAGGCCAAGATGGTAGTTGTCGGTATCCGCTGAGGAACGACGGCTGTCGACGTCGTAATCACCCCGGCTGTAGCCGAAATAGCCACCGACACGCACGTTATGATCCGCCAGCTTGCGATCTGCCCCCAGCAGGAAGCCGGTGGTGTTGCCGTCAAGCTTGCCCACATTGCCGTCGCCGCTGTTTTTACTCCAGGAGCTGAAGGTCTGGCCCCAGACGCCATTATTTTGCGGCTCCGGCTGCTGCACCAGCGACATTGCTAACGGTGGTATCGGCAGGCTGTCGTTATCAAACGCGCGCTGCATACGCTGGTTTAACACGTTGAAAACCTGCGTGCTGCTGGCGATCAGGTTGGACTGCATTGACGGATAAACTTCGCCAGACAGCTGGTTGAACGCCTCGCGCGCTTCCGGTGCGCTGAGCAGCAGCAGCGAGTTATACAGCGCCAGCGACGGGCCGCTTTGCGTCAGCGTGGAGAGCGCGCCGGCGGTATTCCACTGGTTGCTGCTTTTGGCCACGGTCTGGAAAATCCCCGGCTTGCCGCTGCCCGGGTTTTCACCGCCAGGGTTTTCCCCTCCAGGATTCTCACCTCCCGGATTTTCGCCTCCGGGGTTTTCTCCTCCCGGATTCTCACCTCCCGGGTTTTCGCCTCCAGGATTTTCGCCGCCAGGATTTTCGCCGCCGGTCTCTTTCTGCGCGATGGTCAGATCCACGGCGTTGGTGCCTTGCTTGAGCGCCACGTCCAGGAAGGCAGATTTGGAAATCGCGCCGGCGAACTCACCGTCAATCCCTCCCTCGGAGGTTAAAATGCGGTAGCTTTGGCCCGTTTTATAGCTGGTTTGCGGGTCCAGCGCGGTGACCTGTACCTTAGCCTGATCGCTGATGGTGGTTTTGCCCGATACCAGCAGTTGGTCGCTGCTGCCATCTCCCGCGATATCTACGTCATAGAAGGATTCGCCGATAAAGTTCAGATAGCGTTTCAGCGTCAACCTGCCGATAGTGCCGTCGCCGGGCGAGATATGCCCGCCGGACAAGATCTCGGTCTGGCCCAGCGTGCCGTTGCCGCCCAGCGTGCCGCCGGCCTTGATTGACGCGGCGCTGCTGTAACCCGCCCCGTTGCTGACGTCTGAACCCGCCGTCGCGTTGAGGATCAGCGTGCCGCCGTTCTCCGCGCTAAGCGTCTGAATATCAAAAATATCGTCTTCTGGCTGGGTGTTAATATTGCTGGCAATGATGACTTTACCGCCCCGCGCGGTTACGTTCGCCTTGAGTCCGGAAAGATCGCCGTTCAGGGTCGTCTGCCCGGAGGTGTTGATCACCTCACCTTCGCCGCTCATCTTGTTGCTAAAGATGTAATTTGCGTCGGTATGGTTGAAGTAGACATAGCTGCCGAACAGTCCGCCGCGCAGGCTGATTGCCGTCTTCGCATCGAGGCTACCTGCGCCGCCCGCCGTGCCAAGCGTTGGCTCAGTTAAACCCGTGCCGATGTCCATATTGCCGCGGCTGCCGATGATGAGCGCTCCCCGGTTCGAGCCGGAACCCGATGTCCCCACGATCAGCGCATTGCTGCCTGCGGAAAATGAACCGCCGTCAATCACCGACAGCACGCCATTGCCATAATCGCCCACGCTCACGCTGCTGCCGCTGGTAAAGCGCGAGTCTTTGCCCGCAATAACCAGCTCAGCCGTTTTACCTGCCCCGGAGACGCCCGCCACCTGCACGCCGCCCACGTTAACCGCACCGCCGTTCAGCACGTCCAGGTCGCCATAAAGCGTCAACGTACGGCCAACGTTCCACTGTGAGCCGCTCCCCGTGACGGTGGCTTTCGGGCTTAGCGTGTCGGTTTCACCCGGCCCGATACCGTTGCCGATGCGCGCATCGTAGGCGGTGCTGAGCGCCGCGCCGTCCTCAATCGCCAGCGTGGAGCGTGCGCCCAGATCGGTGCCTACGCTAAGAAAATTACTGGTCACACGAGAGCCGGCACCCGTGGCGATAAGGTGGCTGTCGTAGCCGCGGGTGGTGCCGACAACGATCTCCTTTGCGCTCGCCAGTGCGCCTTCTTCGACCCGCAGGGTACCGAGACCAAGATTCAGGTCGCCGCGCAGGACGTACCGATCGTTCACCGCGTTAAGCTCAGCGTTTGGCCCGCGGACCGTGACCACGCTTTCATAAATTTGGCCGTCGAACAGCCGACCGATATTGATGTTATAGGCGGTGATTTTGCCGTTATCGATCAGCAGGTTTCCGCGTTGGTTACGTCCAACATAAACATCTCCGGTGTAACCCAGCGTTTCGGTAATACGCGAGTCGCCATCAAAAATAGCATCGGCCGCACGCGCGACATCGACAGGTAAAAGCAGTAGCAGCGGTGCGGAAAAAAGAGCGAGGTAAAGTCTGGAAAGCGGCGTCTTAACCGCTAAAGAATGCGATGTAGAGTTATTCACGGGCTATCTCCGTACTCATTAGCGTGATGTCAGGAAAATCGTTTTTATATGACAACTCAGATACGTCGAATAATGTAAAAGGCGTTATTTATGTACGCCTTTTGATGTGGCGTTAATTATTTATGTGTGACAACAGGTGTACAGGTTGGCGCGCTCAGCGTCGGTGCGGATCCTAAAATTCCCGGCATCATCATTGATGAACAATCAAAAATGCGCCCTTTTTCCGTCGTAGCGCGATAAGTCAGTTTTTGTCCTCCCAGTGCGTCCGGCTGGGCGCCGTTAACGTTGGTCACGGTTATTTCATCTGATGAGCCCAGCCCCAGCATTTTAGCGGTCTCTGCCTGTAGAAGTGGAATAGCCTGATCGGTTTTCAACGTGGAACAACCCGCCAGCATCAACGTAACGGTTATAACGATTAGTGGCTTTTTCATAAATTATCCTTGATATCCAATCAGTTAATTTTACTGATTGTATTTATGTTTTCTTTTACCCAAACCAGCGAATAATATATTTCTCTTTCCTAATCGAAAAAACCCTCCTAAAGTAGGGTAGGTAGAGAATAATTCATCCGTACTCTAAGATATGCGAAGGTAAAAGGAGGATCCTTTGGGACAGAATTATGCGTTAGTCGTTGATGACCATCCATTGGTAGCAAGCGGCATCGCCAATTTTCTGATTACACATTGCCAATTTAAGCAGGCGTATGTGGTGACGAATGAGGATGATTGCTACCGTCAAATTAGGGACCATGGCCCGCCACGTTTGCTGGTAATCGATTTTTGGCTCTCGTCCGGTACGGCCTTGAAATTACTCAAAGAAGCAAAAGAACTTTACCCCCAGGTTCGACTCCTGGTGGTCAGCGGGGATGACAATAATGATATCTGGCGGAAAGTTCATGCCGCCGGGGGGCACGGATTTGTATTGAAAAGCGAGCCGCCAGAAATGTTCTCACGGGCCGTTTTTGCCCTCACTGATAATCAGACCTGGTTTCCTGAGGGTAACGAAATTTCCGATAAGTCGAATAATGAGCGGTTAAGTAAATTTAACTTAACGCCGCGACAAATTGACGTATTAAATATGATTATGCGCGGTCTGCCAAATAAACGCATCGCCGCCCAGCTTTCAATTTCTGAACCCACGGTCAAAGAACACATCAGCAATATTTTGAAAAAGATAGGCGTTAACAGTCGGGTCGAAGCCATCACGCTTCTGCATGGCAAACAGGAACCGTCGGAATGAGGTTTTTCCAGAGCTTACAAAACGAGGGTATCTCTGCTCCGGCGCAGATCCGTTTGCTAAACAACACGTTTCTGCGGCTGGTATTCAGCTTTAGCGCGGTGCCCTTTGTTGGTATTCCTTTCGCCATCTGGATTTATATGCTTGGGGACAAACTCGGCCCAACGATTATCTGGATAATCATTTATCTGTTATGTGCCGTGGCGATACGAATATTGCACCGACGCTATCAGCGCGAAGCGAAAGAATACGATGAAAGGGAGGTCCTGCGACGCTGGCTTCCGCGTATTAATAATATTGCCTTTATTCACGGGCTGGGCATTTCATCACTCTATTTAATTACGCCACAGACGCAGAACTTTGACTTTTTCCTGTTACTGAATATCAGCATCGCCGCTATCGTCGCCGCCAATGCGACGCATCTGACGCCGGTCATCAGCACCTTTACGCGCTTTTTCTTCGCCTCCTGGGGGGTGCTGAACCTCGGTATTATCTGGCGGCTCGATGAGTTGATGTTCATCGTGCTCATGCTGAATCTGCTTTACGGCTTCGCGATTTACCGCCATGCGTTAACGTCACATGCGTTCTTTATTCAGCAAGCGCTGCTTGAGGAAAAAAGTTCGCGCCTGGCGGAACAGTTTCGTCAGGCCAAAGAGGACGCGGAGCAGGCGCTGCTGGACAAAAACCAGTTTCTGACAACCGCCAGCCACGATCTGCGCCAGCCCGTTCACGCTATGGGCTTTCTGATCGAAGCCATCCTCCACCGAAACCGGGACGACAGCCTGACGCCGCAGCTTCTTGACCTACAGCAGAGCGTTCGCTCGGTACATTTGATGCTCAATTCTCTGCTCGATCTCAGCAAAATAGAATCCGGGAACGTACTTTCTGCCCCTGGCAAAGTGGATATCGGCGCTCTGCTCGACTCGGTCATCACGCTGTTTCGCGAAGAAGCCAACAGCCGCGCGCTTAGGCTGGGCACCCGGCGACCTAAACGCCGCATCTACGTGATGGGCGATCCGCTGCTGGTGCGACAGTCCCTGATTAACCTGATTCAAAATGCCCTTCGCTACACGCTCCAGGGCGGCGTGCTGGTCGCCATCCGACCGCGCGGTGACGAGTGTATGGTGGAAGTGTGGGACACGGGGGTCGGTATCGCCGATGATGAGAAAGGCAAAATCTTCTCACCTTACTACCGCCCCGAGCTGGCATGGAAGATCGATAGCGCCGGGCACGGGCTGGGGCTGGCCGTCGTTGCCCGTTGTGCCAAGCTGATGAAGGTGAAATACGGGATGCAATCCATTGAAGGTAAAGGCTCACGCTTCTGGATGCGCTTCACCCAATACGCTGGCGAAGAGATCGCGACGGACACCCCGGCCGCCGATAACAACGCTTCTGCGCCGGTTCGCTATGCGCCGCTTCGCGGTTCTTGCCTGGTTGTTGATGACGATCCGCTGGTGACGTCTGCCTGGGAGAGCCTGATGAGCGTCTGGGGAATCAACGTACGCTGTGCGGCCTCCGCTGAAGAAGCGTTTGCCATCATCGACGACGGCTTTACGCCGTTTGCCGTGCTGTGCGACCAGCGCCTGCGATCCGGCGAAAGCGGCTTTGACATCCTGAAAGCGCTTTTTGAACGCCTGCCGGATATGAGCGGCGCGATAGTCAGCGGCGAATTTAATTCACCGGTTCTGCTGGAGGCAGAGCAGGAAGGGTACCTGGTACTCCGCAAGCCTCTTGAGCCGGCTAAGCTGCATGCGCTGCTTACGCAGTGGTCAGGATGTCGTTAAGGGAATGCAGAAGGGTTGATTCTGGCGGGCTTAGAATGCAAAAACGGACCTCCGTGGAGGTCCGTTAATATGAATTTGGTGCCCGGACTCGGAATCGAACCAAGGACACGGGGATTTTCAATCCCCTGCTCTACCGACTGAGCTATCCGGGCAACGGGGCGCATTAAACCCGATCCGCCCTCCGACGTCAACGAAATTTATTGCTTTCGGTGCAGACTGCACACTCTCTCACCATTTCGCCGCAAACTTAAGCGAAAAAGTGCGTCCAGAGCGCGGAAAGCGGCATGGCGAGCAGCAGGGCAGGGAGCATGTTCACCACTGCAAACATTTTGATGCCACAGATGCGCAGCCCTGTCGCCAGCAGCAACAGGCCGCCGACGGCGGTAAAGTCTGCCATCATCGCGGGCGTCGTCAGCGGCAGGATCAGCGTGGCGCAGGTGGCCAGCGCCAGCTGAATCAGCAGCATTGGCACGCAAATCGCGGCGACGGCGATGCCGAGCGTAGTGGCAAAAATAGTGGCGGTGAAGAAATCCAGGAACGCTTTCGCAATCAATATGCTGGGATCGCCGGTCATTCCTTCCTGCATCGAACCGAAAATCCCCGTACCGCTGGCGCAGAACAGAATAACGATCGCAACGTAGTTTTGAATAAACGACTCGTGCGTGCCGTGCTTCGCCTTGCCCGGTCGGGCAATCAGGTTTTTAGCCTTACCTACCGCGCTATTTATGCCTCTTTCCAGATAGCAAAATTCGCCAATCAGCGCGCCGAGCAAGGTTGCCAGCACCATTACCGGCAGGTTGGCGCACTTCACCACTAAAAGGATACCAATTCCCAGCGACGCCAGGCCAAAAATGGAGGGCATGGAGACGCGAATACGCTCCGGCAACCGCTGGCTTAATACTGCCCCAAGTACACCGCCCAGCAGTACAGCTCCCGCATTGATAAAGGGTCCAATTACCACGTTTAACTCCTGTTATTTAAGCACTGGCATTGCATGATTATGGCACGTCCAGCCCTGATTATGGTTAGCTTCGGGAGGCGTAATGCATACTGATTCCTTCTTGCGCCTGAAAATAAAAGGTGACATGATTGCGCGAATTTTCTCCTCCCTGTCTCACCGTTCGGTGAGGGTATTTGCGCTTATGAAAACCATGAAAATTGCCGTCAGCCGTGAGCTGGTATCCAAAGTTTCTACGCACCGTGAAAAGGTGACGCTGGATAACACCGATTTCACCGATGTGGCGGCAGTCGTCATTACGGTAGTTGAAAGCTACAGCGGCATTCTCGCGTTGCTGAAGCGTACGGGCTTTCAGCTACCGGTGTTTATGTTCTCGCATGAGCCAGGAGAGGTGCCTGATGGCGTCACGGCGATTATCTCGGGTAGAGCGCAGGAGTTCCTGGAACTGGAATCCGCCGCCTGCCGGTATGAAGAGAACCTGCTGCCACCTTTTTTTGACACCCTGAGCCAGTATGTCGCAATGGGGAACAGCACCTTTGCCTGTCCTGGTCATCAGCACGGCGCGTTTTTCAAAAAACATCCCGCCGGGCGCCAGTTCTACGACTTCTTCGGTGAAAACGTGTTTCGCGCCGACATGTGCAACGCCGACGTGAAGCTCGGGGATTTGCTGATCCACGAGGGTTCTGCCAAGCACGCGCAAAAGTTCGCGGCGAAGGTGTTTAACGCGGATAAAACCTACTTCGTGCTGAACGGCACGTCGGCTGCCAATAAAGTGGTGACCAATGCGCTGCTGACCCGTGGCGATCTGGTGCTGTTCGATCGTAACAACCATAAATCCAACCATCACGGGGCGCTGATCCAGGCCGGGGCTACCCCTGTTTATCTTGAGGCCGCGCGTAATCCGTTTGGTTTTATCGGCGGAATCGATGAACACTGCTTTGATGACGCGTATCTGCGGGACCTGATCCGCGAGGCGGCGCCGGACAAGGCCGACGAGGCCCGCCCGTTCCGCCTGGCGATCATTCAGCTCGGTACCTACGACGGCACGATCTACAACGCCCGTCAGGTGATCGACAAGATCGGCCACCTGTGTGACTACATCCTTTTTGACTCCGCGTGGGTGGGCTACGAGCAGTTTATCCCGATGATGGCAGAAACGTCTCCGCTTCTGCTGGAGCTGAACGAGAACGATCCGGGAATTTTTGTGACCCAGTCGGTACACAAGCAGCAGGCCGGGTTCTCGCAAACGTCGCAGATCCATAAAAAGGATAACCATATTCGCGGCCAGTCGCGTTTCTGTCCGCACAAGCGTCTTAATAATGCGTTTATGCTGCACGCCTCTACCAGCCCGTTTTACCCGCTGTTTGCGGCGCTGGACGTAAACGCCAAAATCCACGAGGGCGAGAGCGGGCGCAGGCTGTGGGCGGAGTGCGTCGAGCTGGGTATTGAGGCGCGCAAGGCCATCATCGCCAACTGCCATATGATCAAGCCGTTTATCCCGCCAGTGGTGGCGGGGCGGCCTTGGCAGGATCACCCCACGCAGGTCATCGCCAGCGAGCGTCGCTTCTTTAGCTTCGAGCCGGGGGCAAAATGGCACGGTTTTGAAGGCTATGCTCGCGAGCAGTATTTCGTCGATCCGTGCAAGCTGCTGCTGACCACACCGGGCATTGATGCAGAAACAGGTCACTATACCGATTTCGGTATTCCGGCGACCATTCTCGCCCACTACCTGCGCGAAAACGGCATTGTACCGGAGAAGTGCGACCTCAACTCCATCCTGTTCCTGCTGACGCCAGCGGAGAGCGAGGAGAAGTTAATGCAGCTGGTGGCGATGCTGGGGCAGTTCGAACAGCATATTGAAGACGACACGCCGCTCGCGGACGTGCTGCCGACTATCTATCAGAAATACCCGGTGCGTTACCGCGACTACACGATCCGTCAGCTGTGCCAGGAGATGCACGATCTCTACGTCAGCTTTAACGTGAAGGATCTCCAGAAGGCGATGTTCCGCCAGGAGAGCCTGCCCGCCGTAGTGATGAACCCGCAGGATGCCAACCAGGAGTACATTCGCGGAAACGTGGAGCTGGTGCGTATTCGTGACGCTGAAGGGCGCATTGCCGCAGAAGGTGCGCTGCCATACCCGCCAGGCGTGCTGTGCATGGTGCCGGGCGAAGTCTGGGGCGGGGCGGTACAGCGCTACTTCCTGGCGCTGGAAGAGGGCATTAATATGCTGCCTGGCTTCTCGCCGGAGTTGCAGGGCGTGTACAGCGAGAAGGATGCGGACGGGATCAAGCGACTGTATGGGTTCGTATTGAATGTTTGAACGTAGGCCGGGTAAGCGTTAGCGCCACCCGGCGAGTTGCCCGGTGGCCAAGCTTACCCGGCCTGCAATACTGCGTCAGGCTTCTGCGCGGCGGTACATCCTTCTTGGATGCCCAATCTTCCCGTACAGCATCTCCACCGTCAGAAAACCCACCTCCACGCAGTGTTCCAGATAGCGTCGGGTGGTAGTTTTACTCAGGCCCGTCTCGCTCACCACCTCATCCACCGTAAAGCAGTGCGCCGCCTTGCTGTTGAACAGCGTTTGCACCCGCGCCAGCGTGTTCTCCTCTATCCCTTTACTGCCGTTGTCCAGACGATAGTTTTTCGCCTGTAGCTGATAGAGCGAATCCACGTTCTGCTGGTCAACAATCTTCCAGACGCGCTGCTGCTCGGCAAACTGCACAAAACGCTCCAGCGACTGGCTCAGGCGCTTCCAGGAAACCGGCTTGAGGATGTAGTCGAACGCGCCGTTACGAATGGCCTGGCTACAGGTGTCCATATCGCTGGCGGCGGTGATGAAAATCACCGAGCAGTTGGCGCGGGCGAGCATCGGGTTGCTGATAAGGGTGATGCCTTTGCCGTCCGGCAGGTAGTTATCCAGCAGCATCAGCTTCGGCTGTTTGCTCTCCAGCTGTTGCTGCGCGTCGGCCAGCGACGCGGCAATTCCCACCAGCCTCAGGCGCGGATGTTTACCGATAAGCTCCGCGTGCAGTTGCGCCAGTTCGTTCTCGTCTTCAACAATCAGTACGTCGATAAGTTCATGTTGCATAGTCGGTATCTTCCAGTTCCTGTGCGGGGTGCCGGGCCGTTCCCGTGGCGGGAATAAACAGTGAGAAAATGGCACCGCGTGGGGTGTTATCGGCAACTTCAATTGCGCCGCCAGCCTGCGTGACGTAGCTTTCAATCAGATAGAGGCCTATACCATGATCGCCGCGCGTTTTGGTGGTGATGCCGCGCTCAAAGATCCGGTCGCGGATCGCCGGTGTGATGCCGACGCCCTGGTCGGCGACTTCAATAATCAGTTCTTGCTCGTTCAGCTTTATCAGCACGTCTACCGGCGCATGCGGAAGCGGGGCGCGCTGGGTCGCTTCGATGGCGTTATCCAGCAAGTTCCCGATGATCGAGATAAGTTCCGATTCGAGCAGCGGCAGGAACGGCTTGTCCACCCGGCAGGCCGGATCGAAACTCAGCTCAACGCCTTTTTCACGGGCGCGGGCGGCTTTACCCAGCAGCAAACCGCACAGCGTCGGGGAGCTGAAGCGGGACGAGATAAAGTCCAGCAGCTCCTGAGCGTGTTCCGACTGCGCCTGTATGTAGCGGATCGCCTCGTCATAACGGCCCATATGCAGCAGGCCGGACAGCGTGGTCATACGGTTCAGCTGTTCGTGGCGCATGATGCGCAGGTTATCAACGTAGCGCTTCACCTGGCTAAGCTGGGCGCTGAGCGAGTCGATCTCGTTGCGATCGCGAAAGGTGATCACCCAGCCCTGCAACGCATCTTCCAGCATGATCCGCACCCGGCTGGCAATGACCGTGAGATCGTTAAAGCGACAGATCTCATCGTGGGTGTCTTTCGCAAGCATGGTCTGCGCGTTAAAGAACGGGACGGGTGCGATCACCTGGCTAATGTGTTGACCGCGCAGTTCGCGGGCGGGCTGACGTAAGCCTAATAATTTACGCGCCGCCTGATTGATCACTTCAATGCGCAGGTCGTCATCGATGGCAATCACCCCTTCATAAATGGATTCCATCATCGCCTTTTGCTGACGCACCAGCAGGCCGATTTCGCGTGGTTCCAGAGAGAATATCTGCTTCTTGATGCTGCGGGTGAAGAACCAGGAGAAAATAAACAGGGCGATAAGCAGTAGCACGGCGGCAATCAGGATATTGACCACCTTGTTGACGGTGATGGTGTCCAGATAGCTTGTGAGATAGCCCACCGAAACAATCCCCACCACCTGCCCGGCATCATTAAAAATAGGGGCTTTGCTGCGTAGCGAAATGCCTAACCCGCCCTTGCGGATGGTAATGGTGCTTTTGCCGTGTAATACCTCGTCGTTGTCCCCGCCAACCAGCGTTTTGCCCACCCGGTCAGCAAACACGGAGTGAAAAAGATGCAGCCCTTTATTGTCACCAATCACAATAAAACTGGCGTCGCTGTGGGCGGCTATTTTCTGCATAAAGTCATGGATGCTCTGGATATCCTTTTGTTCGACTTCTTTTCGCAGAGTGGGAATAAGCGCTATCTCTTCAGCCTGTATTTTTGCGCGCGCGCTCATTTCCTGATAAAGCTGCCTGCCGACGTCGACATAATAATATCCGCCCAGTAATGCGAACAGCACTGAGAAAAAGGCGACCAGCGAAATAAAGAGCTTGATCTGAAACGATACTTTCATAACTATCACGCAAGGTATCAACAGGTTGGCTGAATATATCATCTTTTAACGCCAGGATGCCCGCTTTGCCGAAAACTTGTGATCCCTTGCACAGCACGGCCTGTAAAAGATTTTTCCGAAAGTCTCATTCTCTGAATGCTAACTGAATAAATGTTATTTCTTTGTTCGGTTAGGAAAAGAAACCATAAAAACCACGGTAATAAATAAGGCATAAATCACATTAAATAATAGAAACCATTAAAACCATAGCGGCCATTAAAACTTCGCCTTTAATATGTCATCCCTCACATAAAGTAAGCCTTTGTGACTCTAAGCTGAACGCACAAAATAACTAAGGGGCTTATTATGAGCACAACTGACGATTCATTCTCTGTTACCCACGACCCGATTGATATTCAGCGGCCCTCCCTCAAGGAGCGCTGGTGGCATATTATGGATACCTGGAAAATCGGCATTATTCCTTTGCCGCTGTTCGTTCTGGCGGGCGCGCTGATTGCGATTGATTGTCTGGGCGGAAAGCTGCCGAGCGACATCGTGGTCATGGTGGCCACGCTGGCCTTCTTCGGCTTTGCCTGCGGCGAATTTGGCAAACGCCTGCCGATTGTCGGCAAGCTCGGCGCGGCGGCGATTTGCGCCACCTTTATCCCTTCCGCGCTGGTCTACTATGGTCTGCTGCCGGACGTGGTGGTGGAATCCACGACCAAATTCTACAAATCCACCAACATTCTCTACCTCTATATCTGCTGCATCATCGTCGGCAGCATCATGAGCATGAACCGCACCGTGCTGATCCAGGGCTTCCTGCGCATCTTCTTCCCGATGCTGTGCGGTGAAATCGTCGGCATGATTGTTGGCATGGGCGTGGGGCTGGCGCTGGGCCTTGAGCCGTTCCAGATCTTCTTCTTTATCATTCTGCCGATCATGGCGGGCGGCGTCGGGGAAGGGGCGATCCCGCTTTCCATCGGCTATGCCACCCTGCTGCACATGGACCAGGGCGTAGCGCTTGGCCGCGTGCTGCCGATGGTGATGCTCGGCGGCCTGACGGCGATCATTATTTCCGGCTGCCTCAACCAGCTCGGGAAACGCTACCCGCACCTGACTGGCGAAGGCCAGCTGATGCCTAACCGCGCGAATGCGGATGCCACCGTCTCTCAGCCTGCGTTCTCCGGTAAAGCGGACGTGACCACTATCGCCTCCGGCGCGCTGCTGGCGGTGCTGCTGTACATGCTGGGCATGCTCGGCCACAAGCTGATTGGCCTGCCTGCGCCCGTTGGCATGCTGTTTATGGCGGTGCTGGTGAAGCTCTGCAACGGCGCTTCTCCGCGTCTGCTGGAGGGTTCCCAGGTGGTGTACAAATTCTTCCAGACCTCCGTGACCTATCCAATCCTCTTCGCCGTTGGCGTGGCAATTACCCCGTGGCACGAGCTGGTCGCGGCGTTCACCGTCAGCAACCTGCTGGTGATTATCAGCACCGTGTCTGCGCTGGTGGCGACCGGATTCTTCGTCGGTAAAAAGATCGGTATGCATCCGATTGATGTCGCCATCGTCTCCTGCTGCCAGAGTGGACAGGGCGGTACCGGCGACGTGGCGATCCTGACCGCAGGCAACCGCATGAGCCTGATGCCCTTCGCCCAGATTGCTACCCGTATCGGCGGCGCGATTAACGTCTCTGTCTCACTGCTGATTCTGGGCAACTTCCTCGTCTAAGTATTCAGGAAAAAACAATGAAACTCGCAAGCTTTTTATACCAGGGAAAACGCAGCTACGGCATCGTTCAGGCCGAGGGCGTGATTGATTTAGGCCGCCGCCTGGGCGACCGCTATGGCGACCTTAAAGCGCTGTTGCAGGGCAACGGTCTGGCGCAGGCCACCCGTTTTCTGAACGACGCGGTGGACGTGCCGCTGAACGCCATCACCTTCTTGCCGGTGATCGTGCAGCCGGAAAAAATCCTCTGCGTGGGCATGAACTACGCCGACAAGCGCAAGGAGTTTGACCAGCACAACCCGGCCCCGACGCTGTTTGTCCGCTTCCCGGATTCACAGACCGGCCACAACGAGCCGGTGCTGAAGCCGCGCCACTCCAGCGAATTCGACTACGAAGGCGAGCTGGCGGTGATCATCGGTAAGGGTGGGGAGAACATCAGCCGCGATGACGCCCTGCGCCACGTGGCGGGTTACAGCTGCTACATGGACGGCTCCGCCCGCGACTGGCAGCACACCTGGTTCACCGCCGGTAAAAACTGGCGTCAGACCGGGGCATTTGGCCCCTGGATGGCGACGGCGGATGAGATCCCGGACCCGCACAGCCTGGCGATCCGCACCTGGCTTAACGGCCGCATGGTGCAGGAGGACAACACCAGCAGCATGATCCACAAGATTGCGGAGCTCATCGAATACATCAGCACCTTCACCCGCCTCAGCCCGGGCGATGTGATCATTACCGGCTCTCCTGGCGGCGTGGGTAAAAAGCGTAACCCGCCGCTGTTTATGAAGGAGGGGGATCGCATTGAGGTGGAGATCGAGCATATCGGTCATCTGAGCAACGTGATCGTGGAAGCGCCAGCCGTCGGGCTTGCGGCGGCACACTGAGTAAGGCGGCAGCATGCAATCGCAACCCATTGATTTTCGCCATACCATTGTGGCGAAACACCCGGAACGCTTAAGCCAGATCCGCTACCTGCTGGCAGACAGCGGCCTTGGCCTGGACAACGACATCACGCTGTTTGTTGAAGCCTGGTCCGGCGCGCAGCTGGTGGGTTGCGCAGGGCTGGCTGCCAACGTCATCAAGTGCGTGGCGGTCAACGAGCAGCTTCGTGGGGAAAATCTCAGCGCGCGGCTGCTGGCAGAGGTGGAGAATGCGGCGCTGGAGCGCGGCCATTTTCACCTCTTCCTCTGCACCCGTCCGTGCAATAAGGAGCGCTTTGGCCGCAGCGGCTTCTGGCCGATTGCCCAGAGCGGGAACAACGCGGTGCTGATGGAGAACACTCCGCAGGGGATCGCGCGCTACTGCCGTACCTTAAGCCGGATGCGAAAGGGCGGGGAGAAAACTGGCGCGATCGTGATGAACGCCAATCCGTTCACCCTCGGCCACCGCCATCTGGTGGAGCAGGCGGCGGCGCAGTGCGATGCCCTGCATCTGTTTGTGGTGCGTGAAGACGCTTCGTTCTTCCCGTTCAGCGCGCGCCTTGAGATGGTGCGGGCGGGCGTGGCGCATCTGCCGAACGTGGTGGTGCATGAAGGCTCGCAGTACATCATCTCGCGCGCCACGTTTCCGGCCTACTTTCTCAAAGAGAGCGGCAAAGTGCAGCAGGCGTGGAGCGAGATCGACGTGCTGATCTTCCGCGACTTCATCGCCCCGGCGCTCGGCATCACGCACCGATTTATCGGCTCGGAGCCGTTCTGCGATATCACCCGCCAGTACAACCAGACGCTGCACGATCTGCTGGCCTCGCACATTGAGGTGGTGGAGATGCCGCGCATCAAGGCCACCGGCAACGCCATTTCGGCGTCCGAAGTGCGCCGTTTACTCAAGACACAGCAGTTTACCCGGATCCGGGAGATCGTCCCGGACTCCACCTTCGCGCATCTCGAAGCGCATTATCGCGCGAGTGCGGAAGTCGCATAACTATCAGGAATTTATCATGAATATTGTAAGGGAGGCGCTGGCCGGAACGCAGGAGTCCAGCGACCTGATGGTGAAAATCGCCCCCGCTCACGGCGAGCTGGAGATTGTCATCCACAGTGAAGTGATTAAGCAGTTTGGCGAGCACATTCGCCAGGTGGTCGACGACACGCTGCGCGCCATGAACGTGCACCAGGGATTAATCATTATTGAAGACAAAGGGGCGCTGGACTGTGCAATCCGCGCCCGCCTGCAAAGCGCGCTTCTGCGTGCTGCCGATGAACAGGCCATCAACTGGGAGGCGCTGAAATGAGCAAACTCCGCCGCAGTATGCTGTTCCTGCCGGGCGCCAATGCCGCCATGCTCTCCACCGCGTTTATCTACCGGCCAGACGCCATCATGTTCGATCTTGAAGATGCGGTGGCCCTGCGCGAGAAAGATACCGCACGCATGCTGGTGTTCCACGCGTTGCAGCATCCGATGTATCAGGATATCGAAACCGTGGTGCGCATAAACCCGCTGAGCACGCCGTTTGGCCTGCTGGATCTGGAGGCCGCCGTGCATGCGGGCGTGGACGTGATCCGCCTGCCGAAAACCGACACGCCGGATGATATCTACGAGCTGGAAGGCCACCTTGAGCGTATCGAACAGGAGTGCGGGCGCGAGGTGGGTTCTACCCGCGTAATGGCAGCGATTGAATCGGCTATTGGCGTCATCAATGCCGTGGCGATTGCCCGCAGCTCGCCGCGCCTGATCGGCATTGCGCTGGCGGCCTTTGACTACGTAATGGACATGCAGACCGAGCGCGGCGACGGCACCGAGCTGTTTTATGCCCGCTGCGCGGTGCTGCACGCCGCCCGCGCAGCGGGCATCGATGCCTTCGACGTGGTGTGGTCAGACGTTAACGACGAAGCCGGGTTCCTGCGCGAGGTCGACCTGATCCGCAAGATGGGCTTTAACGGCAAATCGCTGATTAACCCGCGCCAGATTGACCTGCTGCACAACGCCTACGCCCCGACGCAGGAAGAGGTGGAGCACGCCAAAAGGGTGATTGAAGCGGCAGAAGAGGGCGAGCGTAACGGCCTGGGCGTGGTCTCGCTCAACGGCAAAATGGTCGACGCCCCGATTATTAACCACGCGCAGGTGGTGCTGGAGCGCGCGGCGGCTTCCGGCGTGCGTCGGTAAGGATGACAAAATGAATCAGACAGAACTTCTCCACGTAAACTTCCCGCATCTGCGGGACCTGAAACCCTTTGATACCGCCCACAGCGCGACGCCCTGGCTGGCAGACAGCGACGCGAAGCACAACCGCAAGCTCTGTGCCACCCTCGAAGAAGCCGTAGCGCGCAGCGGCTTGCAGGACGGAATGACCATCTCCTTCCACCATGCCTTTCGCGAAGGCGACCGGGTGATCAACACCGTTGTGGCGCTACTGGCGCGGATGGGATTTAAAAATTTGACCCTGGCCTCCAGCTCGCTGATGACCTGCAACGACGCGCTGATCGAGCATATCGAAAGCGGCGTGATTACCCGGATTTACACCTCCGGCATGCGCGGCAGGCTGGCGGACGCCATCTCCCACGGGCTGATGGACGAGCCGGTACAGATTCACTCCCACGGCGGGCGCGTGAAGCTGCTCCAGGACGGCGAACTGAACATCGACGTGGCGTTTCTCGGCGTGCCGTGCAGCGATGCGTTTGGCAACGCCAACGGGACGCACGGAAAATCGTGCTGCGGTTCGCTGGGCTACGCCATGGTGGACGCGCACTTTGCCCGCAAGGTGGTGCTGCTGACCGAAGAACTGGTGCCGTTCCCGAATATGCCCGCCAGCCTGGTGCAGGACCAGGTGGACTACATCGTGCAGGTGGTGAGCGTGGGCGACCCGGCGAAAATCAGCGTCGGTGCGGCGCGCGTCACCAGCAACCCGCGCGAGCTGATGATCGCCCGCTATGCGGCGGACGTGATTGAGCACTCCGGCTATTTCAAACCGGGCTTCTCGATGCAGACCGGCTCCGGCGCGGCGGCCACCGCCTGCACCCGTTTTATGGAAGAGAAGATGGAGCGCAGCGGCGTGAAGGCCCGCTTCGCGCTCGGCGGCATCACCGGTAGCCTGGTGGATCTGCACGAGAAGGGGCTTATCGAAAAGCTGCTCGACACCCAGTGCTTTGACGGCCAGGCGGCGGCTTCGCTGGCGCGCAACCCGAACCACGTGGAGATCTCCACCAACGTCTACGCCAACCCCGGCAGTAAGGCGGCAAGCTGCGACCACCTCGACGTGGTGATCCTCAGCGCGCTGGAAATTGACATTGATTTTAACGTTAACGTCATCACCGGCTCCGACGGCGTGATGCGTGGCGCATCCGGCGGGCACTGCGACGTGGCGGCGGCAGCCAACCTGACTATCGTCGTCGCGCCGCTGCTGCGCAGCCGCATTCCGACGGTGGTCAAGCGCGTTACCACGCGCCTCACGCCGGGAGAGAGCATCGACGTGTTGGTCACCGACCACGGCATTGCAGTCAACCCGGCGCGCCCGGAGATCCGCGAGCGTCTGATGGCGGCAGGATTAAAGGTTGTGGATATCCATGCGCTCTACGAGCGGGCGATTTCCCTGACCGGCGTACCGAAACCGATTGAATTTACCGACAAAATCGTCGGCGTGATCCGCTACCGCGACGGCAGCGTGATCGACACCGTGCGACAGGTGAAGGAGTCAGTATGATTTCAGCGACACCCGTGCGGACGGGTGTCAGCCTGGACGAACTGCTGGCGGCGAAAGATCGCCGCGCGGCGCGCCAGGCCGACATGCTCACGCACTATCAACAACCGGTGATTTCCCTCACGCTGGTCACGCCCGGGGACATTAAAGACAGCCTGCGCTATCGCAACACCATGGGCGTGGCGCTCCAGATGTGCGACCAGCTGCTGTGGGAGAACCGCTGGCAGGTGCTGGACCGCCAGGTGCTGTGGCTGCCCACCGGACCGGAAGCCTTGTGGTGCGTCGCCCATCCGGCGGCGGAAATCAAAGCGCACTGCGCGGAGCTGGAGCAGACGCACCCGCTCGGCAGGCTGTGGGACCTGGATGTCATCTGTCCTCAGAACGGCCACGTCGGGCGCCAGTCGCTGGGGGCAAACCTCAGGCGCTGCCTGATCTGTGACGCGCCCGCGCATGCCTGCTCCCGTTCGCGGCGCCATCCCGTTGAGCAGGTAGTTTCCCGCGTGGAGAAGACGATCGATGACTGGTTTGCTCGCGACTAAACCGCGCCCGATTGATGTGCCCGCGCTTGCCGAAGCGGCGCTGTGGCAGGAGCTGGAGCTGACGCCCAAGCCGGGGCTGGTGGACAAGCTTAACAACGGTTCCCATCGCGATATGGATCATGCCCTGTTTGTTCGCAGCATTACGGCGATTACGCCGTGGTTTGCCCGTTTTGCGGAGTTGGGCGAGGCTCATGCGGACAAGCCAGCCGCTCAGCAGCTGCGGATTATCCGCCCGATGGGGATGGCCTGCGAACAGGCCATGTACGCCGCGACGGACGGGGTAAACACCCATAAGGGGGGCATTTTTGCCCTCGGTTTGCTCTGCTTCGCTGCCGGGCGTGTGAAAAATGTCTCCGCCGGCAGCCTCTGTTGTGAGGTAAGTAACATCTGCCGTGGGCTGGTGGCGCGTGAGCTCGTCGGGCGCAGCGGGCAGGCAACGGCGGGCGAGCGGCAGTTTCAGCTGTACGGTCTCACCGGCGCGCGCGGCGAGGCAGAAAGCGGCTTCAGCACGGTGCGTAACGCGCTGAAGCAGTGGAAGGGGAATACCCTTCATGACCTGTTGTTACGCCTGATGGCCATCAACCAGGACAGCAATCTGGTGTCGCGCGGCGGTATGGAGGGGCTGCGCTACGTACAACGTTACGCGCGGGAACTGCTGGCGAACGGCTGGGATCGCGATGCGTTGCTGAGGATGGATAGGGCGTTTATTGAACGAAACCTGAGTCCGGGCGGCAGCGCGGATTTGCTGTCGGTGGGGTGGGTGCTGTCTGCCATAAAATAGCCGGGTGGCGGCTACGCCTTACCCGGCCTACGGTCTGGTTTTGTAGGCCCGGTAAGCGAAGCGCCACCGGGCACAACAATTAATGCGCGATCGGCTGCGCACCGTGCGGTTCGCGAACGTGCTTGTACTGGAACAGCGCGAGGAACGCGAAGAACAGCACCAGCGAATACGCCGCGAAGATCAGCCACACCGGCTGCCAGTCGGTAATGCCGTTGGTGGTGTACATCTCAACCACTTTACCGCTCACCACGCCGCCCAGAATACAGCCGAAGCCGTTGGTCATCATCAGGAACATGCCCTGCGCGCTGGCGCGGATTTCAGGCTTCACCTCTTTTTCCACAAACACCGAACCGGAAATGTTGAAGAAGTCGAAGGCGCAGCCGTAAACAATCATCGACAGCACCAGCAGCACGGTACCGAACGCGCTCGGGTCGCCGTAGGCGAACAGGCCGAAGCGCAGCATCCACGCGGCGATGCTGATCAGCATGACGTTTTTGATGCCGTAGCGGCTCAGGAAGAACGGGATGGTCAGGATGAACAGCGTCTCGGAGATCTGCGAGATGGACATCATCACCGACGCGTGCTCAACGATAAAGCTCCCGGCAAACAGCGGATCGTTATCGAAGCTGTGCAGGAAAGTGTTGCCGAACATGTTGGTGATTTGCAGCTCCGCGCCCAGCAGCATGGAGAAGATAAAGAAGATCGCCATGCGCTTGTTTTTGAACAGCGCGAAGGCATCCAGGCCAAGCATGGTGCTCCAGCTCTGGTTTTTCTGCTGGTTAGATACCGGAATGGTTGGCAGCGTCAGGGTGAACAGCGCCAGCAGTACGGAGAGCCCAGCACCAATATACAGCTGCATGTGGCTCAGCTCGAAGCCCGCGAAGCTCACGCCCCACATCGCCATGATAAAGCCGATGGTGCCCCAGATACGGATTGGCGGGAAGTCGGTGACGATATCCAGGCCGGCAGATTTCAGGCGGTAGTAGGAGATGGAGTTGATCAGCCCAAGCGTTGGCATATACGCCAGCGAGTTAAGCAAGATCACCATAAACATCGCCCCCGGCGTGGTCACTTCGGCCGCCATAAACAGCGTCCCCGCACCCACCAGATGGCAAAGCATATACAGCCATTTCGCACTTAACCATTTATCCGCCACGATACCGAGCAGCGTTGGCATGAAAACAGCCGCAATACCCAGCGAGCTGTAGACGGCACCGATTGACGCACCATCAAACTTGAGCGTCACAAACATATAGGAGCCGAGTGTAGTCAGCCAGCTACCCCACAGGCAGAACTGCAGAAACGACAAGATTTTAAGCTGCAGCTTAAGGTTCATGTTACTTTCCTCACAAGTGAGCGGGAGATATGTTGTTATAGGAACATTCAGGGTTGTTATTTGATGCAATTCTATCAGCAGGCGAGGTTATGTTTTGTTACCTCCCGCAAAAAAATGCAATCCACATTAATTTGCAGTCTGGATTGTGATGCAAATAGCATTTTCGTATGGATGGAGAGAAGCAGAACACCTTCTCCTTACAGGAGAAGGTGTGTTGATTATCGACGACGATAGTTTTTCTGCGCCGTATTCACCTTATACAGGTACCGGCGGGATTCCGCAGACGGGTGGCGGGTGGTGAGGGTGGAGTAAACATCTCCCGGCGCCATGCTGTTGATGATATTCGCAGCCTGCACCTTGTCGTTCGAGAAGACGCGCAGCACGCTGCCCGCCCCGCCGTTGTAGGCGGTGATCACCGCATAGCGGCGTGACGTTGGGTTATCAATTCCACCGAGATAGACATTGTTCAGCATCGCCAGATAAGCCGTGCCGGTATCAATGTTGCTTTGCGGATCGAACAGGTAGCTGCGGCTCGGCGTGCCGGATTTCCCCTGCGAGCGGAACACGTCTTTACCGGCGCTGTGCTGCACAACCTGCATCAGCCCCAGCGCGTCGGAACGGCTCACCGCGTACGGGTTGAACGAGGATTCGGTCTGCATAATCGCCAGGATCAGCGACTCGTCCACGCCATACTTACGCGACGCCTGACGCACCATGCCCAGATACTTATGCGCACGCTTGTCGAGGTGGTTCGGCACCAGGTTAATGGTCACGCTGTAAATCACCTTCAGGCCGTTGGTGCGGCTTTTCAGGCGGGTTTGCAGCAGGTAGTCAGCGAATTTGGTGGCGCGGCCTTCCCAGCGGATCGGCTGACCGGTCTGGTCTACGACCTGGCCATACAGGAACGGCTCTTTGGAGATGGTAATGTCATCGGCATCAGAGTAGAGGTCAATCGACCCCGGATCGTCGCCCATCAGCAGGGTCTTGATGATGGCCTGACGTAAATGCGCCGCAGGTTCAGTCCCCGCGATGGTTTCAACCGTAATCGTACCGTCATCGAAGTTGATGTGGCTACGGGTCTGATAGGCGTCGGTGTACTTAACGTAGTCTTTCGGTCCGGCAATCAGAACTTCGTTAAATCCCCATATATTTTCGATGTTGTGGGCAAACTGCCCCATCAAAATGTCAAAACCGTTGGTGTCCTTAACCCAGGCTTCGTTATAGCTATCGCCCTTTTTGGAAGAACAAGACACAAGCAACGGCGCAACAAGTGCTAGCGCTAAAAGTTTTTTCATCATTCCGGGAGTGCGTGTTGTGTTTGCTTAGTCGTTGCTTTCGCCGGGTGGCGCTGCGCTTAGCCGGCCTACAAAACCGTAGGCCCGTGCAAGCAAAGCGCCGCCGGGCAACAGCCGCAGAGTATTATTTTTCCGGTGGCGTATAGCCTTCGATGTGGACGTCTTTGCCCTCGAACAGGAAGTTCACCATCTCCTGCTCCAGCAGCTTGCGGTGCTCCGGGTTCATCATGCTGAGCTTTTTCTCGTTGATCAGCATGGTCTGTTTTTTCTGCCACTGTCCCCAGGCTTCTTTGGAGATCTCGTTATAGATGCGCTTACCCAGGTCGCCCGGGTAGAGCTGGAAATCCTGGCCTTCAGCGTCGCGCTGTAGGAAAGTACAAAAAATGGTTCTGGCCATACTCATTCCTCTTTGTGTTGCCGATGCTAAACCATTGCACCGACACGTAATTGCTGTAACAGGCGCTCCACGGGAGCCGCCAGCCCGACTGATGGCGGTTGCGCTAAGTTATACCAGAGAGCGGTGCCTTCATCCATGCAGGAGGTGAACGAGGACACGGGAAGCCACATAGGCACAATATCCAGATGGAAATGGCTGAAGGTATGGCGGAACGCGTTCAGCTGCGTCAGGGTATCTGCCGCAATGCCGCGCTGTTCAAGCCATTCCCGAAGCGAGGCTTCATCTTCAAACTGTGGGAAGCAGTATAGACCACCCCACAGGCCGCTCGGCGGGCGCTGGGCGAGGAAGACGTCGTCGCCGTGCTGCATCAGCAGCATATAGCCGGTGCGCTCCGGCAGCGTCTGTTTGGGTTTCTTACCCGGATACTGCGCCCATGACTGGTTGGCATACGCCACGCAGAGGTTGTTCACCGGGCAGAGTTCGCACTTCGGTTTTGAGCGCGTGCAGACCATCGCGCCGAGATCCATCATCGCCTGGTTAAAACGCTCTACGCCTTTCGCCGGAGTGACCGCTTCAGCGATCTCCCACAGGCTTTTTTCAACGTCTTTCTTACCCGGCCAGCCGTCAACGGCGTAGCAGCGTGCGAGCACGCGCTTCACGTTGCCGTCGAGGATCGGGAAATGCTTGCCTAATGAAAGGGAGAGGATCGCGCCTGCGGTTGAACGCCCGACGCCGGGTAAATCCGCCACCTCGTCGAAGGTTTCCGGGAATTTACCGTTGTGGCGCGTGGCGACCTGCTGCGCGGCCTTATGCAGGTTGCGCGCGCGGGCGTAATAGCCCAGCCCGGTCCACAGGTGCAGCACTTCGTCCAGCGGCGCGTTTGCCAGGTCGGTGACCGTCGGGAAGCGCGCCATAAAACGCTCGAAGTAGGGAATAACCGTGGCGACCTGCGTTTGTTGCAACATCACCTCGGAGAGCCATACTTTGTAGGGCGTTTTTTCAATTTGCCAGGGCAGGGTTTTACGCCCGTATTTATCGTACCAGTCCAGCACCTGGGCTGAAAATTGAGAGGCTTGCATGGTCATCGATTCGCATAATCAGGGACGCAGATTGCAGCACAGCGTCAATCTGCTGTAAACCGGATCTTTCCCATGCTTGCATAGAAGCCTTAACTTTGGATAATGCCCGTTTCCCGAACACTCTCACAAGCAGACAACTCTTTTATGAAAAACGACGTCATTTCACCGGAATTTGATGAAAACGGTCGCCCGCTGCGCCGTATTCGCAGCTTTGTCCGCCGTCAGGGCCGCCTGACAAAAGGGCAGCAACACGCGCTGGACAACTACTGGCCGGTGATGGGCGTTGAGTTCAGCGAGCAGCCGCTCGACTTTATCGAGCTGTTCGGCCGCGACGCGCCCGTCACGCTGGAGATCGGGTTTGGTATGGGCACCTCGCTGGTCACAATGGCGAAAGCGCGCCCGGAGCAGAACTTCCTCGGCATTGAAGTACACTCGCCGGGCGTCGGCGCGTGCCTGGCAACGGCCCACGAAGAGGGCGTTGAGAATCTGCGCGTGATGTGTCACGACGCGGTGGAAGTGCTGCACAAAATGATTCCTGACAATTCTTTGAACATGGTTCAGCTCTTTTTCCCTGACCCATGGCACAAAGCGCGTCATAATAAACGCCGTATCGTTCAGGCACCGTTTGCCGAGCTGGTGAAAAGTAAGCTCAAACTGGGCGGCGTTTTCCACATGGCGACCGACTGGGAACCTTATGCGGAACACATGCTGGAAGTGATGTCGTCGCTGGACGGGTATAAAAACCAGTCCGAGAGCAACGACTACGTACCGCGTCCGGATTCACGTCCGGTGACAAAATTTGAACAGCGTGGCCATCGTCTTGGTCACGGCGTATGGGACTTAATGTTCGAGAGGGTGAAATAATGGCAAAGAATCGTAGCCGTCGTCTGCGTAAAAAGATGCACATCGAAGAATTCCAGGAAGTGGGCTTCTCTGTTGCCTGGCGTTTCCCGGAAGGCACCAGCGTCGAGCAGATCGATCAGGACGTTGATGCGTTCATCAACGAGGTCATCGAGCCAAACAAGCTGGCCTTCGACGGTAGCGGCTATCTGGCGTGGGAAGGTCTGATCTGCACCCAGGAAGTAGGTAAATGCACCGAAGAACATCAGGCGCTGGTACGCAAATGGCTTGAAGACCACAAGATGGAAGATGTCCGCGTGAGCGAACTTTTCGACGTTTGGTGGGACTAATAAAGCAGGTACGGGGCCAGCATTAGCTGGCCCATTTTGTCTGAGGGAGTGTTAAAGATGCGCAAAACGTTGCTGGCTGTTGCTTTACTGGCAATCGGATCCACCGCCCATGCGGAATATAAATGTAGCGTCACCCCGCGCGATGACGTGGTGTTAAGCCCGCAAACCGTGCAGGTTAAGGGCGAGAATGGCAATCTGGTGATTACGCCGGATGGCAACGTGACCTTTAACGGCAAACCGCAAAACCTGACGGCCGCCCAGCGCGAGCAGGCGATGGACTACCAGGCCGAGCTGCGCACCGCGCTGCCGTGGATCAACAACGGCGCGCTGACCCGCGTTGAAAAGAGCCGCGTGGCGCTGGATAAAATCATCACTAAAGAGGTGGGGGAGAGCAGCAATATGCGTACCCGCCTGACCAAGCTGGATAAACAGCTGAAAGAGCAGATGAACCGTATTATCGAGACGCGCTCTGATGGCCTGACGTTCCACTATAAGGCGATCGATCAGGTGCGTGCCGACGGTCAGCAGCTGGTGAACCAGGCGATGGGCGGCATTCTCCAGGACAGCATTAACGAGATGGGCGCCCAGGCTGTGCTGAAGGGCGGCGGTAATCCGTTGCAGGGCGTACTGGGTAGCCTGGGCGGACTGCAAACCTCGATTCAGAACGAGTGGAAGAATCAGGAAGCTGATTTCCAGCAGTTCGGCAAAGACGTGTGTAAGCGCGTGGTGTCGCTGGAAGATAGCCGGAAAGCGCTGGTAGGGACGTTGAAGTAACGCCTCTGCGCGCAGGGCCCCTCACCCTAACCCTCTCCCCAAAGGGGCGAGGGAATGATTTGCACCCTCTCCCTTTCAGGGTGAGGGCAGGGGTGAGGGTTGCAGCATTTGCAGCGTTTCAAGGATCTTATCTAACACGGCCTCTTCGTTATTCCAGAGTTCATTGTTCCAGAACCGAATGACGTGCCAGCCTTTTTGGTTAAACCACAACGTCCGTTGGCGATCGTATTCCTGATTTTCATCATGCTGTCCGCCGTCCAGCTCAACCGCCAGCCTTTCCCTCAGCCGGCAGAACGGGATGCAAAATCCTGAATCAGCCTTCAGGATCCTTCAGCGAGGAACAGCTCAAGAAGGGAGTTTAAGAACAGCTTACCGTGCTCGGTGATCTGCCAGTAATCATCACATTCCGTCAGATACCCCTGCGCCAGCGCCTCGTCAATCTGCGGGCGAATCGCTGATTCCGGTAACCCGGTATAACGCGAAAATTCGGCGCGCGGCGCGGCTTCCAGCAGACGGAAGCGGTTCATAAAGAACTCAAACGGCTTGTCCGCCGCCTCGACGTCGTGCTGACGCTCCAGGTAGCGGCCTTCCATAAATCCGCGCGGATGACGCGTTTTGGCGGTACGCAGAATGCGACCGTCCGGGAAGGTCACTTTGCCGTGAGCGCCGCAGCCAATCCCCAGATAATCACCAAAACGCCAGTAGTTCAGGTTGTGCTGACACTGATAGCCCGGCTTCGCATACGCCGAGGTTTCATATTGCTGATACCCTGCCGCGGTTAACAGCCTGTGACCCTGCTCGAAGATATCCCACAGCGCGTCGTCGTCCGGCAGCACCGGAGGGCGGGAGCCAAACAGCGTGTTCGGCTCAATGGTGAGCTGATACCACGACAGATGCGGCGGGTTCAGTTCAATCGCCTGACGCAAATCGTCCAGCGCCTCTTCCAGCGACTGGTCCGGCAGGCCGTGCATCAAGTCGAGATTAAAACTGCGCAGCCCAAGCCCCGTTGCCAGGTTTGCCGCCCGCTTTGCCTCTTCCGGGCCGTGAATGCGCCCCAGACGCTTCAGCTTCGGCTCGCTAAAGCTCTGCACGCCGATGGAGATACGGTTCACGCCTGCGCGCTGATACTCGACAAAACGGTCGGCCTCAACGGTGCCGGGGTTGGCTTCCATCGTAATTTCAGCATCCGCTGCCAGGTTCAGGCGCGCACGCACGCCGTCCAGCAGCGTCTGCATCGCCGGGCCTGAGAGCAGGCTTGGCGTACCGCCACCAATGAAAATGGTCTTTACCTCACGTCCCTGCGCGTACGGTACATCGGCATCCAGATCGGCCAGCAGATGCGCGACGTAATCATCGTGCGGTACTTCGCCCTTCAGCGCGTGCGAGTTGAAATCACAGTACGGGCATTTCTGCACACACCACGGGATATGAATATAAAGACTCAGAGGCGGCAAATTAGCCATTACGTAACGCTTCCAGTAACAGTTTCAGCGCGCGACCACGGTGGGAGATCGCGCTTTTTTCTTCGCGGGTCAGTTCCGCAGCGGTTTTGCCCTCGGTCGGGACAAAGAAAATCGGGTCATAGCCAAAGCCGCCGTTGCCCGCCGCTTCACGGGTAATCACGCCCGGCCAGCTGCCGTGACAGACGATCGGCGTTGGGTCTTCCGCATGACGCATGTAGACCAGCACGCAGTGGAACTGCGCGGTACGCTGTTCGTCGGGAACGTCCTTCAGGGCCACGAGCAGCTTTTCCAGATTCTGCTGGTCGGTGGCGTCCACCCCGGAATAGCGGGCGGAGTAAATCCCCGGCGCACCGCCGAGAAAATCTACGGCCAGACCGGAGTCATCGGCAATCGCGGGCAGCCCCGTGATCTGCGCGGCGTGGCGCGCTTTCAGAATGGCGTTTTCGATAAACGTCAGGCCCGTCTCTTCGGCGGAATCCACGCCCAGCTCGGTCTGAGCCACCATGTCCAGCCCAAAATCATTTAATAGCGAGGCCAGCTCGCGCACTTTACCGGCGTTACCGGTGGCGAGAACAACTTTCTGCATGGTTTAGTCCTGTTCTGTCAGAGCCGCGACTTCCGTCGGGATAGATTGCGGATTAAGGATTTTTACCTGTTTATGGCGGCCAAGTTCACCTTTCTCAATGATGACCTGGCTTTTAGCGACGCGAAACTGTTTAGCCAGGTATTTGGTCAGATGCGCATTCGCCTGGCCGTCAACCGGCGGGGCGGTGATGGCGACTTTTAACTCGTCGCCATGCAGCCCAACAATGCTGTCGCGGCTGGCTTTAGGCTGAATGTACAGCCGTAAAACCAGCCCGTCGGCGCAGGGGCTAACTGCACTCATAACGCCATCCACAGCCCCGGCAGCAGCATATTGCCCGTCGCCTGCAACAGTTCCGCGATCCCCATATTCAGCACGTACAGCAGCAGAACGAGGAGCATCGGGGAGAAGTCGATCCCGCCCATGGCAGGCAGCAGGCTACGAATCGGTCGCAGCAGCGGTTCCGTCAGCTGAATCAACGCGTATTCCACCGGGCTACGGCCCCGGCTTACCCAGCTCATGATCGCCATCACCAGCAGGACCCAGAAGATCAGCAGGCCGACGGTTTTCACGAGGATCAGAACGGCTGAAATCCAGATAATCGGCTGGAAAGTAATGACCATAAACAGCACGATCGCTTTGATAACGCTCAGAATAAACGCCATCAGCAGAGATGAACTGTCTATCGGCCCCATTGCCGGAATGATGCGGCGAAGCGGCCCCACAACGGGCTGCGTGATTTTCACGATAAATTGTGAGAATGGATTGTAAAAATCACAACGGGCCCACTGCATCCAGACGCGCAGCAGCAGCGCCATCGTATACAGTTCAATGACCGTTGAGAGCAGGAAAGTCAACGTCTTCATGGCGTTCCTCAGTTTTCCTTATTATTGGGTGTAATCGCGCGCACCGAAAATAGCCGTGCCGATGCGCACCATGGTGCTGCCTGCCGCGATGGCGGCTTCCATATCGTCCGACATGCCCAGAGAAAGCGTGTCTACCGTGTCATAGCGCGCTTTAAGCGCCTCAAATGCTACAGCCATTTGCTGTGCCACGGCAAACTGCCTTTCATAACTTGACTCTGGCGCCGGAATTGCCATCAGCCCGCGCAGGGTTAAGCGCGGCAGCGCCGCCACCTCAGCCGCCAGCGCATCCAGCTCACTCAGCGTAATGCCGGACTTGCTGTTTTCATCACTGATGTTGATTTGAATCAGCACGTTAAGCGCTGACATCTCTGCCGGGCGCTGGTCGCTCAGACGGGTGGCGATGCGCAGACGATCGATGGTGTGGCACCAGTCGAAGTGCTCTGCTACCAGTCGGCTTTTGTTCGACTGTAGCGGGCCGATAAAGTGCCATTGCAGGTCCGTATTGCCCTGTTCCCGGAAAGCGCGAATCTTATCCACCCCTTCCTGCACATAGTTTTCGCCGAAGGCGCGATGGCCGGCGGCAATCGCTTCTGCGATGGCGCTCGCAGGCTTGGTTTTGCTGACTGCAAGCAACGTAATTTCTTCTGAAGCACGGCCGCAACGCGTTGCAGCGGCTGAGATTTTGTCCCGGACCTGTGCCAGGTTATGCGCAATGTCGTTCATTTTCCGAGGAGTAGTCTATGGATGTGGAAGAAATTGTGGCCCTTAGTGTAAAGCATAACGTCTCCGATCTACACCTGTGCAGTGATTCGCCACCGCGCTGGCGCAGGTTAGGCCGGCTTGAACCGGCGCCGTTTCCGCCCCCGGATGTGGAGGGATTAATAAAAGCGTGGCTCAACGACGAACAGCAGGGCGCATGGTGGGCAAACGGGCAGGTGGATTTTGCCGTTACCCTCGCAGGCGGTCAGCGGCTGCGCGGCGGTGCGTTTAAGCATATGCACGGCGTTTCGATCGCGCTGCGGCTGTTGCCGCTGACGTGCCCGCAGCTCTCTGCGTTGGGCGTGCCGCGAGCGATCCCGGCGCTGTTGACCCATGACAATGGCCTGATTCTGGTCACCGGCGCCACCGGCAGCGGAAAATCGACCACCCTGGCCGCGATGGTCGATTTCCTCAATCACCAGACGGACGGGCATATTCTGACCCTGGAAGATCCGGTGGAGTTTATGTACCAGAGCGAACGTTGCCTGATCCAGCAGCGCGAGATAGGCCAGCACAGCCCGTCCTTTGCCGAGGCCCTGCGCAGCGCCCTGCGTGAAGATCCGGATGTGATTCTGCTTGGCGAGCTGCGCGACAGCGAGACGATACGCCTGGCGCTGACGGCGGCTGAGACCGGCCATCTGGTTTTAGCCACGCTGCACACGCGCGGGGCGCCGCAGGCCATTGAGCGCCTGGTCGATACCTTCCCGGCACAGGAAAAAGATCCGGTGCGCAATCAGCTGGCGGGAAGCCTGCGCGCGGTGCTGGCGCAGAAGCTGCGTCAGGATCTCCAGGGCGGGCGCGTGGCGCTTTACGAATTACTGGTGAACACCTCTGCGGCGGCGAACCTGATCCGCGAAGGCAAAACCTGGCAACTTCCGGGCATTATCCAAACGGGGCAGCAGGCGGGGATGCAGAACTTTGAGCAGAGTCTGGCAGAGCGGCGGGCGCAGGGGCGGCTGTAGGCCCCGGCGCTCAGTAACCTTGTTCGAAATAGCTTTCGAGGATAATGACGGCGGAAGCAGAATCCACGCTGCCTTTGTTCAGCGCCCGGAAGCCGCCGTGCTCGAACAGGCCAGCGCGCGCTTCAACGGTGCTCAGACGTTCATCGTGCAGCTTAACGGAGACGCCAAAGCGGCCATGGATTTTGTTCGCGAACTTGCGCGCGCGGGCGGTAAGCGGTTGCTCGGTGCCGTCCATGTTCAGCGGCAGGCCGACAATCACGTCGTCCGGCTGCCACTCCTTGAGCAGGCGCTCAATAAGGTTCCAGTCCGGCGTGCCGTCGTTAGCTTTCAGCGCCGTGAGGGGGCGGGCGGTGCCGGTGACCCGTTGACCCACGGCGACGCCGATGCTTTTGGTGCCGAAGTCGAAGGCGAGAAGGGTGCCGCTCATTACGCGTGCCCCGCAACGCCAGGCATGGTCAGAATATCAATGCCGATCAGCTTCGCCGCGTCGCGCCAGCGATCGGCAATAGGGGTTTTGAACAGGATATTCATATCCGCAGGGGCTGTGAGCCAGGCGTTGTCCAGAATTTCTTGTTCCAGCTGCCCTTTTTCCCAGGAGGCGTAGCCGAGCGCAACCAGCACTTCAGAAGGCTGATTTGCCGTGCCCAGCGTTTCGAGCACGTCGCGCGACGTCGTGACGACGGTGTTATCGGAGATACGAATACTGGACGAGAAAACCGGCGGGGTATGCAGGATAAAGCCACGATCTTCTGCAAGCGGGCCGCCCAGCATCACCGGTTTATCGAGACGGATCTCCGGCAGTCGCGCTTCAGCGGGGATTTTCAGCTTGTCGAGAATCCCTTCAACCTGAAGGTTTTCCAGCGGCTTGTTGATGATAATCCCCATCGCGCCGTCTTCGTTGTATTCACAAATGTACACCACGGCGCGGCGGAAAATCGGATCCTGGAGAGCAGGCATGGCAATAAGAAAGTGATGCTGTAAATTCATTGTCAGAGGTACTGTTTCCTGGTTTAAAAAGCGACAGCGCCCAGTATGGGGATAAACACAGGCGCTGTCACAGGTTATTTCTGTAAACGTTTTTCGATAGCGTCCATCAGCATTCCGGTGATCGAGATCGGGAATTCCGCCTCAATTTCACGAATGCAGGTCGGGCTGGTGACGTTCACTTCGGTCAGGCGATCGCCGATGATATCGAGGCCGACGAAGATCAGACCTTTATCTTTCAGCGTAGGACCGACGCGGCGGGCAATTTCCCAGTCGCTTTCGCTTAACGGACGCGGTTCGCCACGGCCGCCGGCCGCCAGGTTGCCACGGGTTTCGCCGCCCTGCGGGATGCGCGCCAGGCAGTAAGGCACCGGCTCGCCGTCTACGACCAGCACGCGCTTGTCGCCGTCTTTGATGGCAGGCAGGTAGTTCTGCGCCATGCAGTAGCGGGTTCCCAGCTCGGTCAGCGTTTCGGCAATCACGCCAATGTTCGGGTCGCCGTCCTTCACGCGGAAGATCGACGCGCCGCCCATGCCGTCCAGCGGCTTCATGATGATGTCGCCGTGCTTCTGCCAGAATGCTTTCAGCTGCGTTTTGCTGCGGGTGACCAGCGTTTCCGGCGTCAGGTCAGAGAACCAGGCGGTGTAAAGCTTCTCGTTGCAGTCGCGCAGGCTCTGCGGCTTGTTGACGATCAGCGTTCCTTTCTCTTCGGCACGCTCAAGGATATAGGTGGAGTAAATGTATTCGGTGTCGAACGGCGGATCTTTACGCATCAGGATGACGTTGAGGTCGGCCAGGGCAATATCCTGCTCGGTGCCAAATTCGTACCATTTGTCGTAGTTCTGCTCGACGTTAACGATGCGGGTGCGTGCGCGGGCTTCACCGTTGATCAGGTAAAGATCGTTCATCTCCATGTAGTGGAGTTCATAGCCGCGACGCTGCGCTTCCAGCAGCATAGCGAAGCTGGAATCTTTCTTGATGTTAATGTTTGCGATGGGGTCCATCACGATGCCGAGCTTAATCATCTTCTTCTCCGTTAATGGGTCAACCCAGATCGCCAAACCGTACCTGTAGCGCGGTAATGGCTGTGAGTGCCGTTGTCTCAGTGCGCAGAACGCGAGGTCCCAACAGAATATCAGTAAACTGGTAACGCGCCGTCATGGCGATTTCGTCAGCCGACAGGCCGCCTTCCGGGCCAATCAGCAGGCGTACGCGCTCAACGGGCAGCGGCAGCGTATTGATGCTGGCGCTGGCGCGCGGATGAAGATTAAGCTTAAGCCCACTTTCCTCTTCTGCACACCAGTCCTCCAGATCCATCGCCGGGCGGATCTCCGGAATACGGTTACGGCCACTCTGTTCGCAGGCCGCAATGGCAATTTTCTGCCATTGCTGGATCTTTTTGTTCAGACGTTCCGCATCCAGTTTAACGCCGCAGCGCTCAGAAAAAAGTGGCGTAATGAGGCTTACACCCAGTTCAATGGATTTCTGAATGGTGAACTCCATCTTTTCCCCGCGCGACATCACCTGGCCGAGGTGAATGTGCAGCGGGGATTCCCGGTCGTCCACTTCGCCACGCAGCACCTTTACGTGCACGCTTTTTTTGTCGGCGCGCGTAATTTCAGCGTCGAAAACCTGATTAGAGCCGTCGAAGAGCTGAATGGCCTGGCCTGCACCCATGCGCAGCACGCGGCCTACGTGGTTTGCAGCATCATCAGACAGGGCGATTTCGCCGCCAGCGGTAATCAGTTCAGGGTGATAGATGCGAGGGATGCGCATAGTCAGAAATTCCATATGTCATGCGATATAAGCGAATGGCCGTAGTGTAGGTTAGCTCTTTTGCGCCTGGCAAGCCCGCTGGACGTAAGGGTTGTGATTCCCCTGGACGTTAGCGATACGTTCGTCGCGCTGGCATTCCCAGTCCGTCACCGGATAGAGTTTGTCCCAGGCATTGAACAGTTGCGTCTGCTGGCGGGAAAGGTTGAGATGGTAGCGGTCGCGCATATAGAAGTACGTACGGGCGATGCTGCCGCGCGCGCGCGCAGGCGGTTCGGCTACTTTATCTTTGAAATCGACCTTCATGGCGCACTGGCCGTACTGGCCTTCGCCACCGTTCCACTGGCTGTACATGAAGTTACCGCGATCGCCATTGACTTCACCCACGGCGGGTTGCAGGTTGTGCATATCGCTTTCCATCTGGCGATAGACCGGATCTTTTGCGCAATTCTTACGTCCGCCATCCTGCCAGCACTGGCGCTGGTGGCCAAACTGCCAGGCCGGAACAACGTGTTCCCATTCGATTCGGCTGGCGCGGTTCTCGTTCTTGCGCACCTTATAGCCGCAGGACTCCAGGTCCACGATCCCTTTTTTACCCTGCCAGTGGATTTTACAGCCGCAGTAGAAATCACCCGGCACGTCGGCGTTAATCTTTACGCCTGCCGTTTTAGCCTGAGAAAAACTGTGAATACCGTCGGCCAGAGCATGGCCGGAAAGTGCCGTCGCCAGAAAAGCGACCGCGAGAGAAACATTACGGGACATCTTACACTCCGTGTCAAAACGAGCCCGCAACGTAACGAATGTTGTTCCTGTATGCAATCAGTCAGATCAGGAAAGTTCCTGATAGTTCAGTTGATTATTCCGCGACCAGCGGTTCGCCACACTTCACGCAGCGGTAGGTTGCCTCGCCCCGCACCACGCGGTTGTGGCGGCGGACGGTAAGCTGGTGCTGCTGGCACTGGCAGCGGTAGGGAAAGGTATTGCGGCGCACCGATTCCAGCTCGAACTGATGGGTTCGGCGTGCCGGAACGCCGAGCACCGCCTCCATCATCCACTTCCACTCTTTGCCGTGCGGCGCGACGCGGCCAAAGTGTTTCCACACCAGAAGATGGGCCAGCTCGTGCGGCACCACTTCTTCGATAAACGCCTGCTGATTTTCCATCATCAACACCGGGTTCAGGCGGATCTCGTAGGCTTCCAGCCAGGCGGTGCCTGCCGCGGTGCCGCGCTGCTGATAGACCAGCTTCGGTTCAGGATAACTGCGACCGAGCTTCAGGTTGGCCTGGGCGAGTTTTTCCCGCAGGCTGCGCATAACGGCTTGCTGAATGGCGATGGGGAGACGGGGAGCTTTCATAGGGGCAGAGCATAAAGCGGGAAGCGGGGAGGCGCAAGAGGCGCCTCCCGCAAGAGGATCAGTCGTGTGCGCCGATTTCGCGCAGAGGACGACCTTTCATCAGGTTACGTTCAATGTGTTCCAGTGAAACGTGTTTGGTTTCAGGAACCAGCCAGATTGTGAGAACAATAAAGAACAGGTTCAGACCCGCGTAGACCCAGAAGGTATTGGCGTTACCCAGGGTATTGAGCATGGTCAGGAACGTTGCGCCGACGATCATGTTGGCAATCCAGTTGGTTGCGGTAGAGCAGGTGATACCAAAATCACGCCCTTTCAGCGGCTGGATCTCAGAGCACAGTACCCAAATCAGCGGACCGGCACTCATCGCAAACCCAATGATAAACATCAGCAGCATCGCCACGGCGAAGTACTGTGCCGTTGGAGAGTGAATGCCCAGGTGCATCATAGTACCCAGCACGCCCATACCGACAGCCATCACCAGGAAGCCCAGCGTCAGGGTTGGCTTACGTCCCCAGCGGTCCACCAGACCGATGGCGATAAAGGTTGCCAGCACGTTGGTCAGGCCGACGATCACGGTGCCCCACATCTGCTCGGTGGTGTTGGTGTAACCCGCCAGTTCGAAGATTTTTGGCGCGTAATACATGATGACGTTCATCCCGGTGAACTGTTGCATAACCTGTAACAGCACGCCGAGGAACACCGCGCGGCGGAAGTTGCTGTTCTCTTTGAACAGCGCCCAGCCGGACTGTTTCACCTTCAGGCTTTCGCGGATCTCTTCCAGCTCGTTTTTCGCTTCGGCGCTGGTATCACGCAGGCGTAAGAGCACGCGTTCGGCATCGTGGAAGCGTCGTTTGGCGGCAAACCAGCGCGGGCTGTCCGGCAGGAAGAAGACGCCGATCAGCAGCAGGACGGCAGGGATGATGATCACACCCAGCATCCAGCGCCATGCGCCGCTGTAGCTGAACGCGGTATCGGAGAGATAAGCCCCGAGAATACCGATGGTGATCATCAGCTGATACATGGAAATCATGCTGCCGCGAATTTTTTCCGGCGCGATTTCAGACAGGTACAGCGGAGCAGTGTAAGACGCCACGCCCACTGCCAGACCCAGCAGCACGCGGGAGAGGATCAGCACTTCAACGTTAGGCGCAGCGGCAGAGAACAATGAGCCGGCAACGAACAGGATCGCGCCGATCATCAGGCTCTTTTTACGCCCGAGCTTAAAGGAGAGCCAGCCGCTGCCGACCGCGCCGACGGCGGCGCCGAACATCATGGAGCTAACCACCCATTCCTGAGTGTGTGCGCTAATCTGGAACTCATCGGCGATGAAAGGTAATGCACCGGCGATGACGCCAATATCCAGGCCAAAGAGTAATCCTGCCAGAGCGGCAAGGAAGCAGACGAAGAACGTCATTGCCTTATTGGACGTACGCCCCTGTTTATTATTGTCAGGCATTATGCCCTCCAGTTGGGTTATCAGTTTTATCGATATTAAGGGTAGGTGAGCGGTTCATAAAAATATGTGAGACAAATCACAATGGTGTAATCGGTTACACTAACCCGTAACCGTAAAAATAATTAAAGCTTTGAAAATATAGAGGTAAATTAATTGATATGCATCGCGTTTGCATGAATTTCAGACTTAACTGAAAGGGAATGTAACAGCAGAAGAATTACGATCATGCAAAGAGAATATTCTGAAAGCGGGGTATATCCGGCATAGTGTAAGCGGTTTCAAATATTGCCGGGTAGCGGGGGGGGGGGATGGCGGGGGCAAAAAAAATAATTGTGTTTAGGGGGGCCCCCCCCCCCCCACAAAAAAAACCAACCCAAACGAAAGAGGGGT